>JBOFCV010000153.1:0-4170 GCA_051646305.1 Turicibacter sp. | reverse complement strand
TTATCACCGATTAAAATACTTTCTCGTTTCTTCCTTGTGACAACTAACATCTATTCAGCCTCATTTCTAATGAAATGTTTGGTTGTATACATAGTTCCATCTAAAACAACTTGCATTCCTTGTTTTGTATTTGAATTCAGTACAATGGGCGCTAATAAATTCATTGACCAATTCCTTATACCCTTTGATGCTGTTACGATTGAAAAAACATTAATATCATTTTTCCCTGTGATCTGTAATTTCTCTTTTACATAAGAACTGAGTTTAAATTCATAAGTCGGTTCATAATTCCATGGATTAACAATAATAAAGGCCACTTGTTCATCTGTCATTGATTGTAAGATTTTATACTCACTACCCTCGTCCTCATTAACGTTTAAAATTACAAATGAGGTCTGGTCTTCAAAGCCAGGAATTCCTTCTCTAAAGTCAATGATATCTGTTTGATCAATTGATACGATTCCAAAAAATTTTGATTTAATTTCCACGATTTCCACCCTTTTTAAAATGCTATCTATAGACGTCCAAATAAGTTTATTACTATCGTAAAACTTAAACCAATACTTTAGGCTACCGTTGGACCTTCTTTGCATCGAGTCATTCTAATACAAAAAAACTTATGAAAGTCTTAGTTCGTTATGTATTTTTTGAAACGCTACTTCAACTATGGTATGTCTGTATACCCTAGTGATTAAGTATGCTAGGTCCTCACAGGATCCGAGTTTATTTATTCGATAGTAAGCAAAACGTCTAGACAGTCATTCATCGTTTAAAAGTTATTTTAAAAATATAAACATAGTTCTATTGCTAGATATAAACAAAAAATAAGCTAAATTTTATGAAAGAGGTTAGACCTTTCAAATACCTAACGACAAACTTTTTATCGTCGTAGTTGAATAGGAATAACCTGATGAATTAACTTTATCCTAACGGGATAAAGTTAATTTTTTTATCTTTCTGTAAAAAATAACTATCTTAAAAAATCCATTAATGAAGGTTGAATGATTGAAGCAGCCACTTGAAGTGAAGCTTTATAGATGGCATCTAATGAGTTATACTCAATAATTTTATCGGCAAAATCAACAGAGTCAAGATTTCCAAGCATTGATTTGACTGATAATATTTCCTCTTTTGTCTTAGCTAATGAATTTTCCATTCGACTAGACAAGGCACCTACTTTACCTCGAACTTTTAATACAGTATCTGTATGATGGTCAATTTCATCATCTAAGTTAGATAGAGCACCCGTGTTTCCTGTTTTAAATGCATTTGATATTTCAGATAAGGTATCAAATAAATTATGCCCATTAATGGGATTATTTGTTCCGATTATTTCATCACCCACTATATTTCGATCAACGAATACATTATTAGAAATTTCAACTTTTGAATGATTTTGATCACCATTATAAGAAACAACTGGTACACCACTGCTGCGATCAATTGTAAACGGCGGTTTATCTGTTTGATACCCACCAAAAATATGTTTATTTTCAAATGTTGTATTTAAAGAATCGACCATTGTTTCGATTAACGCATCGATTTCTTCTGACATCATCTGAAGTTCATCATCACCATATATGCCATTCGAAGCTTTTAAGGTTAGTTCTTTAACTTTCTTCATGGCTTCTGTCACCTGATTTAATGCTGAATCAGACACATCCATGAAACCTTGAACTTCTTTAATGTTTTTTTCATATTGTTCTTTTCTAGCTAGTTGTGTATTATAATCCATAATTCGTGTGGCATTGAATGGATTTTGTGAGGGACTTTGTAAAAGTTTCCCTGAATAGAGTTGGTTCGATACATCGTTAAGGTTGGATAGATTTCTATTAATATATTCTTGCGCATTTTTCGTTATCATTTTATTTGTGACTCGCATTTACTATACCCCCATTCGATTAATGATTGTGTCTAACATGTCTGTAATTGTTGTAATGACACGAGCATTGGCTTCATATGATTTTTGATATTGAATTAAGAAAGACATTTCTTCATCTTTAGAAACTCCTGATAATGATTCATATTTTGCATCTAAATAGCCAAGCATCGTTTCATTATTTTTCTTTTTAGAAGCTATATTTTTTGTCTCAATTCCCACTTCACCAATAACATCTTGATAAAATTGATTTAAGGTTGTATCGCGTCCATTAATTGATAGTTTTGTATCACGGATATTTAAGATGGCACGAGCCACACTTCCATCTCCGGCTCCATCTACTCCAACGACGATATCTGCTGTTCCATCCATCAATTCTTTATTGACTGAAATACTACCTAATGGATCAGTGGCATCGTATGTAAAGAATGGAACTCCTCCATTATCCACTTGAATTTTATTAATAGAGTCTGCTAATGCTTTGGTATACTCATTTAATTTAGGCAAATAATTTGTTTCAAAACTATTTTTGACCTCTGCATTTCCTTTTAAAGAACCTGAGGTTAAATTTGGAATGACAGCTTCTAGGTTTGCTTTCGTGGTTGCATCGTCTGTTCCTTGTAATCCTAGCACATCGAGTTTTGTTCCATCTTGTAAAGTTGAGGTCATTTCAATGGTAAAGTCATTATTGTATTTAATATCAACGGGAATTGTTTCAGATATTTTTTTGACTAATGCGTCACGTTGATCAAGCAATTCATTCGGTGTTCGTGTTGGATCCATATTATGAGCTTCTTTTAATTGTTTATTAATTTCATTTAAGTTATTAATAAGGTCAACAGTACTTGCAATAGCACTTTCTTGACGCTTATCAATTCCTTCTAATGAACTATTAATTTTATTTGCAAACTCATTTAATTGATCGGCTACCATTTGCCCATTTTGTTTGATAATTTCTTGCATCGTTGTGTTCTCAGGATTTTTTGAAATTTCATCCCAACCATTCCAGAAATCTTTCATAATAGCATTTAATCCTGTATCGCTTGGTTCATTAAAAATAGTTTCTAATTCTTTTAAGGCATCTAATTTAGCTTGATTTTCTTTTAATGATGAAGTTTCCTTATAGATTTGACCATCCAAATGTTGATCTCTTAATCGCTGAATATCATCAATATTTACCCCCGCACCTAAATAACCAGTTCCACGATAATAGATCGGTGAGTTTGCTGATAGTAAAACACGCTGTCTTGTATACCCCTCTCTGTCAGAATTATAAAGATTATTAGCCGTCGTGTTAATTAAAATTTGTGATGCCATCAAACCTGATGCTGATGAATTCATCATTCCAAATAAAGAATTTGCCATCATTACCCCTCCTATGCCTGTCTGTTTAATAATTTCGCTTTAATAACATTTTGTTCTTTAATATTTCCGTTATGTCCATACGTCTGTAAAGGCTCTTTTACTGGTTTAGTCATTATTTTTATAATATCTGTTGTTGTGTCATATCCCATCTGCGTCAGTACTCGGTTCGTTTCATTGGCCTCTTGTATATTTAAAATAACTTGTTGATATTGAGGTAATAAATAGGCAAATGCCACACCTTCACCTTCAACAAACTCCTTAAAACTAATAGGTCCCATCAATTGAAAACGCAAAGATTCAATTTCATCTAACTTAGTCATCATCTGTATTTTCTTATCCGAAATAGTTTGCAATTCTTTTGAATTAACTTTTTTTAATATATCTGTTTCTTTTAATAAGAGATTTAAAAATTGTTGTAATAATTCAAGTTCTTGAACTAAGATTTCTTTTACTTCCAATTCATTCACCACTCTTCTGTCTATCATTTAATTAATAACATCATTATTTTCCATATGAGCATTTAAAAACTTGCAAACCGCTAAGACTTTACGGTCATTATTTCATTTTATCAATCATGCCTTTAGCAATTTTTCCCGCAGAGATATCATACGTTCCATTTGCAAGTTGATTTTTAATACGTGTTACCGTTTCGTTACTATCCACACCATTTGCTTTAAAAACTTGCACATACTTTTGAATTTCTCTTGAAGTATTTGATAATTCAATTTGATCTTGTCCCTGTATTTTACGAACCGGATTAACCGTTTGTACTTCTGCTATTTTATTGTTATTCACATTTTGAATATACGTTTGTTTCATCACATCATTTATTTTCAAAAAGAAACACCACCATTGTGTATACGACAGGGTAGATATAAAATCGCTACCTATAAACCTTGAACTCCCGTGGTTCTAGAAGTTCTGTC
>JBOFCV010000126.1:0-12562 GCA_051646305.1 Turicibacter sp. | reverse complement strand
TAACTGGAGAATTAGTTCAAACGATGTTACAAGCTGGACAATTTGTAAATATTAAAGTGAATGAAGTGGCTTATCCTATTTTAAGACGCCCGATTTCAATCTGTGAGATTAACCATGAATTAAAACAATTCACAGTCATCTATCGCGCCGAAGGAAAAGGCACAAAACTGTTATCAGCAAAACAAGCAGGTGAGGTAGTTGATATCTTAGGTCCGCTTGGAACAGGATTTGACATTCAAGAGATCAAAGAATCAGAAACTGTGGTATTAGTTGGTGGTGGGATTGGGGTTCCTCCGATGTATGAGATGGCAAAACGCTTATCGTCTTTAAACATAAAAGTCATTTCAGTTCTTGGATTTGCAAGTGAGGCTGATGTGTTTTATGAAGAGAAGTTTGCATGTTTTGGTGATGTTTTTGTGGCAACAATGGATGGAAGTCACGGATTTAAAGGACATGTTTTAGAACTTATTGAAGCAAATGGACTAGAGTTTGACTGGATATTTGGATGTGGACCGAAAGTGATGTTAAAAGGAATCGATGAAAAATTCGGTCAAACAAAGCAAGGTTATTTATCATATGAAGAACGTATGGCATGTGGAATTGGGGCTTGTTATGCGTGTGTTTGTCAGTTAAATAACGGTAAATTGGCACGTGTTTGTAAAGAAGGACCTGTATTCAAACTTGGGGAGGTATCATTATAATGACTAATCGTTTAGCTGTTGCACTACCAGGACTAAGCTTGAAAAATCCAATCATTCCGGCATCAGGATGTTTTGGATTTGGACGCGAGTACGCAGAGTATTATGACCTTTCGAAGTTAGGTTCAATTATGATTAAAGCAACAACAGAAGAAGCGCGTGTTGGAAATCCAACGCCACGTGTTGCGGAAACGCCAAGTGGCATGTTGAATGCAATAGGGTTACAAAATCCAGGTGTGGACGCTGTTATTGAAAAAGAATTACCATTCTTAGCAAACTATGATTTACCTATTATTGCAAATATTGCAGGTTATACAATTGATGACTATGTTAATGTGGCAAAGAAAATTTCAACTGTATCAAATGTTGGGGCATTAGAGGTTAATATTTCTTGTCCGAATGTTAAAGTCGGTGGAATTGCATTTGGAACAGATCCTGTTGTTGCAGCCGAGTTAACTAAAGCAATTAAAGCCGTCTCAAACGTTCCTGTGTATATTAAATTATCACCAAATGTGACGAATATTGTTGAGATTGCCAAAGCTGTAGAGGCAGCGGGTGCTGATGGAATTACGATGATCAATACACTGATTGGTATGCGTTTTGATTTGAAAACAGGTAAGCCTATTTTAGCAAATGGAACGGGTGGATTATCAGGACCAGCCATTAAACCTGTGGCACTTCGTATGATTTATGATGTGTATAAAGCAGTTAACATTCCAATTATCGGAATGGGCGGTGTGGAAACAGCTGAAGATGTCCTTGAATTCTTATACGCAGGAGCATCAGCAGTAGCGGTTGGGACAGCAAACTTCGTTAATCCTTATGTGTGTGTGGATATTATCGATGAATTACCTGCACTATTAGATAAATATGGATTCAAAAATTTAAGCGATGCAGTGGGGCATGCGCATAAATAGTTAATGTTTTTATCAATATGCGTAATGATCGAAAAAGTTTTTAGTAGATCATGTGGTGCTTTCCTTTTTGAAGCAGGCATCATGCAACTCCATAAAAAAGCTCTATTAAATTGACTAGTTGTCAGTTTGATAGAGCTTTTAATATGTTTAAAATAGGTAAGAGTTATCCACAGATATTATCTCTTTTGATTTGCAAATAAAATATTTGTAGATTTTGTGAGCGTGGCCTATTATCGGAGTTAGTAGACCCATGCAAATCATTAACTAACCAAATAGAATAAATCGATATTTTTTTACGTTTAGGAGATAGCTAATAAACCTTAAATGCTTTTCATAAACGAAGTTTTTCTTGAAAATCTGATTTGTTTTGACGAAAATCAACAATCATAATTTTAATTTAAGTTTGATTTAAGGTTCTAAACCTATAATAGTTAAGACAATCATATATGAGGGATTAGCTACATGAGAAAATTATCTGATTATAGAAGAAAAAATAATATACTAAAATCCTAACTATCATCATATTTATTTTCCTAATGAGGATTGAAAGTTTTAGTTTGAAGAGTGAAGAATCTCCAATAATAGCAATATCTAATAGAGTAGAAGACAATGAGTCTTCAGTTATCCATAAACCACTAATTGTTATTGATCCTGGGCATGGGGGGATTGATGGAGGAGCTATAATAAATAATGTGCTTGAAAAAGATTTGAATTTAGAAATTTCCTTAAAATTAAAAGTGGCATTAGAAACGGCTGGTTATGAAGTCATAATGACTCGAGTTGATGATGAGTATATTGAACTAACACAACGAGCAGAGATCGCAAATGAAGCGGGTGCTGATTTATTTATTAGTTTACATTTAAATTCTTATATTTCTGATTCAACTGTAAATGGTGTGGAAGTATACTATAACGAAACAACAAAATCAGAAGCCGATCAACAATTTGCTCAGACCATTCAAACAGCATTATCCGTAGCAACGAAGGCTAGAGATCGTGGCATTCGCGTCTATGATGAATTAGTGGTTACAAGAAAAACAGAAATGCCAGCTTGTTTAGTAGAAATAGGGTTTATGACTAATCCCACTGAGCTTGAATTAATTCAGACAGATACAAATCAAAGAAAAATTGTATCTGGTATTGTATTGGGGATCGAACAATTTTTAGAAACCAAAGAAATGGAATAGATACTCAATTGGTTTAGGGTAACTGAGTAGAAATAATAGGAATAATGTTCTTTAATCTATACGAACTGATAAAAAAACTAGATAAGTTTTGATAATCTCTAAAGCTTAAACACCTTGATATAACGATAGTTTATAGACGCATTAATAGTTTTTAAACGCCACAAAGCTATTAATGCGTCTTATATATTATAGTTGTTGAATTATTTATATCCTTATTTAAAGGATGATTATCATGAGAACAGATAACTTTTTATCAAAAGATGATTGATAATAAATAGCATGGATGATAAATATAGATTAATTACGCATTAAAGATTAGCTATTGTTGACAAATCTAAAGCTATCTCCTATAATAAACAAGATAGCTTTAATTCGGTCCCGTGAGGCTGAGAAGAACACGTTTAAGATTAATATAATTCCAAGTCATTCAAAAGGAATTCGTGTATCCTCTTTCAGTATACTTACAGGCTGAAAGGGGATTTTTTTGTATCAAAATGAAACTTTTGATTGGAAACGGGTTAAAGCGAGCCAAGGAGGAGACAGTTACATGAACAAAGATATTATTATTGCATTAGATTTTAAAAATCTTGAGGAAACTAAAACATTTATTGAAAAATTTGATCAATCATTATATGTAAAAGTGGGAATGGAACTGTTTTATGCTGAAGGGCCACAAGTTATTAACTATTTAAAAGAAAAAAATCATAAAATATTCTTAGATTTAAAATTACATGACATTCCAAACACAGTAAAAAGTGCAATGAAAAACTTAGCGCGTTTAGGGGTGGATATGGTAAATGTTCATGCCGCTGGGACAGTTCCAATGATGCGTGCAGCTGTTGATGGATTAACTGAGGGAACACCTGAAGGAATGAAACGCCCATTGTGTATTGCTGTCACGCAATTAACATCAACAAGTGAAGAAATCATGCAATCAGATATTTTAATCAAAGAAAGTTTAGCAGATACAGTTTTACATTATGCAACTAAAACAAAAGAAGCAGGACTTGATGGAATCGTTTGTTCAGCTTTAGAAGTTGAACAAATTCATGAAGTATTAGGTGCACAGTTTATTACAGTGACGCCAGGAATTCGTCAAGCTAGTGATTCAGTTGATGATCAAAAACGCGTCGTTACACCTGAGCAGGCAGCAAAACTTGGATCAGATTATATTGTTGTCGGACGCTCAATTACAAATGCTAAAGACCCAGTCGCAACGTATAACACAATTGCCAAACAATTCTTAGGATAAAAAATAAAAATTACTTCATATAGAGGAGAGATTATTTTATGAAAACGACAATTGCAAAACACTTATTAAATATTAATGCTGTTTTATTACAACCAGAAAACCCATTCACTTGGACATCTGGAATTAAATCACCTATCTACTGTGATAACCGATTAACGTTATCATATCCAGAAGTTCGCCGCGACATTGAAGCAGGACTTTGCGAACTTGTAAAATCAGAGTACCCAGAGTGTGAAATGTTAATGGGAACAGCAACAGCAGGAATTCCTCATGCAGCTATCATGGCAGATAAATTAGATTTACCAATGGGATATGTTCGCTCAGGTGCTAAAAAACATGGTCGTGGAAATCAAGTTGAAGGTTTAGTAAAAGAAGGAATGAAAGTTGTTGTTGTTGAAGATTTAATCTCAACAGGAAAATCATCAATTGAAGCCGTTGAAGTTTTACGTGAACTTGGGTGTGATGTTTTAGGAATCGTTTCAATCTTCACTTATGAATTAGAAAAAGGAATTCAAGCATTAGCGGCAGCAAATTGTAAAAATGTTTCATTATGTAACTATCCAACACTTGTTCATGTAGCAATGGAAGAAAATTATATTAATGAGTCTTCAGTTGCAAAATTATCAGCATGGCGTTTAGACCCATCTGATGAATCTTGGATGACAAAATAATAAATCAGAGACTCCTTACGGGGTCTTTTTTGGAATTATTATGAAAATATATTGACAAAAAAATAAAGTAAAGTCATTATAAAAGGGAATATCGTTGTCGAATGTTGAATAATATAATAAGTAATGAGTAAGATAGGGAAATCAAACATAGGGAAAGTAGTTGAGATGATGGGAGATCGTATTATCATTGCATCGCAGTCTGAAAAATTAGTATCATCCATTAAATCTCAAGTCATTAGTAGCGGTTTTGAAGTGATCGCGATCTGTCAGGATGGCTATGATTTAATTCGAAGAGCAAAGTCGTTATCGCCTGAAGTTGTCATTATCGATGAAGAGATAGCTGGAATGCCTTTAGTTTCGTTAGTTGAAACATTACTATTTGAACGTCAAGCTGTGTTATTAATGGCTAAAAATTATCAGCAATCGTATTTCAATCAAGATCCGTATTTAGAATTTGTAGATAAGCCAGTTCAACCCATGGTGTTAGTCACAATGCTACGAATGCTTGTAAAATATGGACAAACTGTTCGTAAATTAGAATCTAAAGTGGATAAGTTAGAGGAACAACAAAAAACAGATAAAGCTATTCGATTAGCTAAACGGTCTTTACAGCAACATGCGAATATGTCAGAGGAAGAGGCTCATCAATATATTTTAAAACGGTCCATGGAGCTTCGATTATCGAAAATTGAATTATGTAAAAGAATTTTGAAAACTTATGAAAAGAAGACTTGAAATCTTTTAAATAATTGGTTATAATAGGAATATAGACAACGGCGTCTTTATCAAAATAAATTTTAAATCATGATGCGAACAATGGGGTTCACAAGCATAGTCTTGTGGACCTCTTTTTTTGATTTAAAAATTATGATTCAGTTCGCCTTTAGATTAAATTATTGACATTCGAGACGATATTCACGAGAATAAAGGCTATTAAGAAAGAAGTATTCTAATAACCGCTATTTATTCTTGGATCCAAAGCCTTACAGGGATGAGCTTAAAGGTATCTAGCCAAACTAACGGCCAACGAAATGTTAGCATTAAAATCAAAATGAATATTATTATAAATAGGGAATTTTAGGAGGAACGAATGATGGTTACGAAAACAAAAGAAGAGATTTTACGTATTGCAAATGAAGAAGGGGTAAACTTTATCCGTTTGATGTTCACAGATTTATTCGGTGTGTTAAAAAATGTGGAAATTCCTTTATCTCAATTAGGAAAAGCATTAGATAATTCAATGATGTTTGACGGTTCTTCAATCGATGGATTTGCTCGTATTCAAGAAAGTGATATGTATTTATACCCAGATTTAAGTACTTGGTTAATCTTCCCTTGGAATCCAGGAGAAGCTAAAATTGCACGCTTAATCTGTGATATCTATGGTGTTAATCGTGAACCATTCGCAGGAGATCCTCGCTCAAACTTACGTCGTGTACTTGGGGAAATGAAAGAATTAGGATTTGAAAAATGTAACTTAGGTCCAGAGGCAGAGTTCTTCTTATTCAAATTAGATGAAAATGGAATGCCAACACGTGAATTAAATGACCATGGAGGGTATTTCGACTTTGCACCACTTGATTTAGCAGAAAATTGCCGTCGTGATATTGTGCTTGAACTTGAAAAAATGGGGTTTGAAATTGAAGCATCTCATCATGAATGTGCACCAGGACAACATGAAATTGACTTTAAATACGATGATTTATTAGCAGCGTGTGATAAAGTTCAAACATTTAAATTAGTCGTTAAATCAATTGCGCGTAAACATGGATTATATGCGACATTTATGCCAAAACCAATTGCTGGAATCGCTGGTTCAGGAATGCACTGTAACCTTTCATTATTTGATAAAGAGGGGAAAAACGCCTTTTATGCAGAAGATGGTGCTTTACAATTAAGTGAAACAGCGTATCATTTCTTAGCAGGAATTTTAAAACATGTGGAACATTTTACGGCTTTAACAAATCCAACGGTTAACTCATATAAACGTTTAATCCCAGGATATGAAGCACCGGTTTATGTAGCATGGTCACCATCTAATCGTTCACCACTTGTACGTGTACCAGCTTCACGAGGTATGGGAACACGCTTAGAAGTTCGTTCAGTTGACCCATCAGCTAATCCTTATATTGCATTAGCAGCTATTTTAACTGCAGGACTTGATGGAATTAAAAATAAATTAACGCCACCAGCATCAGTTGAAGAAAATATTTTTGAAATGACACCAGAAGAGTTAGCAGCAAATAATATCACCGCTTTACCAGAATCATTATTTGATGCCTTAAAATTATTAGAGCAAGATGAAGTTATCAAAAATGCATTAGGAAAACATATTTTTGAAAAATTCACAGAAGCTAAATATTCTGAATTTGATGAATATCGTTTAACTGTTCATAACTGGGAGTTAAAACGCTATATGAGCTTATTATAATTAATGCTAGACGCCTCTTTAGAAGGTAAATAGCTAGAGGATGAGTTATAAATTTACTGCAATTTTAAATTTATAACTCAAACAAGATATCAGGGTCTATGACCAAGGGAGTTAACTATATTTAGAAGCTTTTCTGGGGGAACAGAAAAGCTTCACCTTAAAAGCTTTTGTGTGAGATGCAATATTTGCATTTTATAGAAAAGCTTTTATAAAATCATTAATTTAAGTTTGGTTATGTCGTGCAGAATATTTAAATTAATCTTAGCAATGACTTGTGGTTAAACATCCGTTATTGCTTAATCGAGTAAAATAAATTTTTTAGAAAAGTGGTATCTTTTCTGATTTCGTGCATATCTTAAACTATAGACAAAGGCGTCTGATATAAACTTATATAAATCATAAAGCGAACAAAGAGGTTCACAAGAAAAAATCTTGTGAGCCTCTTTTTATGATTTAAGATAAAAAAACATAATGAAAAAAATAGGAGGGTTTACAATGGTAACTAGAACAAAAGAAAATATTTTACTTAATGCAAATGAAGAGGGGATAAATTTTATACGACTGATGTTTACAGATTTATTTGGGGTGCTAAAAAATGTTGAAATCCCACGCTCACAATTAGAAAAAGCTTTGGATAATGAGATGATGTTTGATGGTTCATCAATTGATGGATTTGCTCGTATTCAAGAAAGTGATATGTTACTATATCCAGATTTAGATACATGGCTAATCTTCCCTTGGAATCCAGGAGAAGCAAAAATTGCCTCTTTAATTTGTAATGTTCATAAGGTTGACGGTACCCCATTTGCAGGTGATCCACGTTCGAATTTAATTCGCGTATTAAATGAAATGAAAGCATTAGGATTTGCTCGTTTTAACTTAGGTCCAGAAGCCGAATTTTTCTTATTTAAATTAGATGAAAATGGGATGCCTACAACCGAATTAAATGATCATGGTGGATATTTTGATTTTGCACCACTTGACTTAGCAGAAAATTGTCGTCGCGATATTGTGATTGAGCTAGAGAAATTAGGATTTGAAATTGAAGCATCTCACCATGAGGTTGCACCTGGACAACATGAAATTGATTTTAAATATGATGATGTTCTATCAGCGTGTGATAAAATTCAAACATTTAAGTTAGTTGTAAAATCAATTGCGCGTAAACATGGATTATATGCGACATTTATGCCAAAACCAATTGCGGGAATTAATGGATCAGGGATGCATTGCAATGTTTCTTTATTTAATAAAGATGGAAAAAATGCATTCTATGATGAATCTGGCGACTTGAAGCTAAGTGAAACTGCTTATCACTTTTTAGCAGGAATCTTAACTCATGTGCCAAACTTTACAGCGGTAGCAAATCCAACAGTTAACTCATACAAACGATTAACACCTGGATATGAAGCACCTGTGTATGTGGCATGGTCACCCTCTAATCGTTCACCACTTGTACGTGTACCAGCATCACGTGGGATGGGAACTCGTCTAGAAGTTCGTTCAGTAGATCCATCGGCTAATCCATACTTAGCATTAGCAACTATCTTAGCGGCTGGACTTGATGGAATCAAAAATAAATTAACACCTCCCGCATCAGTTGAGGAAAATATTTTTGAAATGACACCAGAACAGTTAGAAGCCCATGGAATAACAGCTTTACCTGGATCTCTGTATGATGCCTTAAAATTATTAGAAGAAGATGAAGTCATAAAAGCAGCGTTAGGAAATCATATTTTTGAAAAATTTGTCGAAGCAAAATATGATGAATACGATCAATTCCGTTTAGTTGTTCATAACTGGGAATTAAAACGTTACATGAGTTTATTATAATCAACTTCATTTTTCAAACTTATTAGAGATTGTGAGTTAATATATAGATGAAGTAATACATTCACTTTTCTGGGGAAAGGGAAGTGAAATGCTAAAAGCTACTAATTGAGCCACAATAGGTGGTTTGACTAGTAGCTTTTATTAATTCAGCTATTTAAAGAATGAAGGTTAGAGAAATGTTTTTTTGTTTAGTTTTTTAGAGGAGACTAGGAATGTGTCTAGTTGTAAAATGGATGTACTGACTGGTTTTGAGATAGTCTATTTTTTGAAGTGATTAAAATTTTGTGATATGATAAAACTAAAGAAAGATGTAATATGATGAAGGGGTTGGATGAAGATGAAATTAATGTTTGCAACAGATATTCATGGGTCTGCTTATTGGGCTAAAAAAATAATCGAACGATTTGAAATGGAAAAAGCGGATTATTTAGTTTTACTTGGAGATTTATTATATCATGGACCACGAAATGCTCTGCCACAAGATTATAATCCCATGACAGTGGCGACGTTATTAAACGGAATGAAAGATAAAATTATTGCAGTTAGAGGAAATTGCGATAGTGAAGTAGACCAAATGGTTTTAGAGTTTCCTATCATGGGAGATTATAATGTGATTCCATTAAAAAATAGAAAAGTTGTGGCGTCACATGGTCATATATATGACGAAAATAAATTACCATTATCACTTGTGACAGGGGATATCTTTATTTTTGGACACATCCATTTGCCAGTATTAAAGCAACTTGAAGGGATCTACATCATTAATCCAGGATCAGCAAGTTTACCAAAGGAAGATAATCCGAATACATATGGGATACTAGATGATCATCAGTTTAAAATTAAAACATTCGATGGTGAAGTATTTAAAGAAATGACATTAAAATAAAAAGTAGCACCGAAATCTACAAGGATAACGGTGCTACTTTTTTTATTCAAATTTCGCTTTTTTTGTCATTAATTGTTCACCTGAAATACCAGGAGAGGTTAAGTTTTCAATGTTTAAAATAATTTCTAGTTTTTCCCGACTAATAATACCGCGTTCAAGCACTAATTGACGAACCCCAATATTTGATTTAATCGCTTCTTTTGCAATTTCAGCAGCTTTTTTATACCCAATATGAGGGGCAAGTGCAGTTACCATTCCGGCACTACGTTCAACATACTCAATACAGCGTTCTTTATTAACTGTTAATCCTGAAATAGCACGTTCACGGAATGTATTTGCGGCATTTCCAAGAATCTCAATCGATTGGAATAGATTAGCAAACATAACAGGCTCGAATACATTAAGCTCAAGTTGTCCAGCTTCAACCGCTTTTAAAATAGTCACATCATTTCCCATGATTTGGAATGCAACTTGATTCACTACTTCAGGGATAACCGGATTAACTTTACCTGGCATAATAGAAGAACCAGGTTGCATTTGTGGTAAATTAATTTCATTAAAACCAGTCGCAGGACCAGAAGCCATTAAACGTAAATCATTTGCTGTTTTAGATAAATTAGCAGCACACGTTCGTAAGGTAGCAGATAAACTTAAGAATGAATCTAAATTTCTGGTCGCATCAACTAAATCTTCTGCTTGAACAAATTCAATTCCAGATAATTCAGACGTAATACTTACCACGTGACGAATATAATCAATATTTGCATTTAGTCCTGTTCCAACAGCAGTTGCTCCCATGTTAATGACTTTTAATTCTTCTAATGCAAATTCAATGCGTCGAATATCACGTTCAAGTGCAGAGGCAAAGGCATTAAATTCTTGACCTAAACGAATCGGAACGGCATCTTGTAAATGGGTACGTCCCATCTTAATAACGCCACCGAAGTGATTGGCTTTATCTAAATAAGCTGCATGTAATAAACGAAGTTCTTCAAGTAATCGTTCACTCAATTTAAGCATCGCAAGTTTTCCAGAAGTCGGAACCACATCATTTGTGGATTGTCCAAAGTTAACATGATCATTTGGATGAACAATGTCATAAGTTCCTAGTTGGCCACCAAGCAATTCATTAGCACGATTGGCAACAACCTCATTTACATTCATATTCATTGAAGTTCCAGCGCCACCTTGAATCATATCCGTGATAAAGTGTTCATCTAGTTTTCCAGCTATAATTTCATCGCAGACCGTTTCAATTGCTTCAACAATATGTTGATCAATCATATCCGCTCGATAATTGGCAATAGCGGCAGCTTTTTTAACAATAGCTAACGAGCGAATCATTTCGCAATGAACACGTAGTCCCGTAATATTAAAATTTTCTTTTCCACGTGCTGTTTGAATTCCATAATAGACATCTGCTGGAATTTCTTTACTTCCAAGTGAATCATATTCAGTACGATATTTCATATTAATACCCCTAGTCTTAATAAAAAGTATAATTCATTTTCGTCCGCTCAAATAAAATAAAGTTCCAAATATGGAAAATATTTCAGTGAGATGATTTTTATTGTACATCCAATTATGCATTCTATCAAGTATAGTTTCCAATTAATAAAAAATAATGCCACTAATTATATAAATTGATGATGACTTAAGAAAATAATCAGGCATATGGAGTGTGATCAACATATTTAACACAGTACTCTTCCAATGTTTTTATTTGATAAAGATGCATCCGATAAGCAACATTAATCCCTACATATGTAATGTGCCACGGTTCGTATCGATATCCCGTTAGGCTGCTTGTGTCTTTTAAATATCGAATGATGAATCCATATTTATATGCGTGTTGATTTAACCAATTTGATTCAGGCGTATCTTCAAAGACTTCTAATTCCTGGTCGGTGACACAGATGTCGAGGGCGCACCCGGTATGATGTTCACTATGTGTTGGGCGAGCTGCATAGGTATCCACACTATCGGGTGAGTCAACTTGTAAATACTCACGATAAAGTTGCGCCTGATAATCAATACTTCGATAAGCAGATATCACAAAAAGATTTAAATTTTCTAATTTTGCAGCAGCTACTAACTTAAGAAAAGCCTGAACCGTTTCGTTTGTCGCATATAACTGTGTGTTTGGAATTTGAACGAGGTGTTCTGGGATATAGTCTTTGGGCAATTTATTATATTTATTTACGAGGAGAGGTGCAGTTGAAGTATTTTTAATTTCGGAAAGATACATATAATAAGGATAGTCTAGGCAAGAATTGACCATCCAAACAATATCACCGAGATTGATTTCAGGATGAAGTTTTGAAAATGAAACATATCTAGCAAGTTTATCAACCTCATAATAATAAAAAGCACGAAATAAATTTTTCATAAAACCCCTCCTCTTCGCTCATAAGATAACGATTAAATAATGACTCCCAATTTTAAAAATTAAGACGCGTTCATCCATTAAAATTTCTTGTTTTAGTCGTAAAAACATATATATAAATCGAACTTGATTCGAAATACTTTTCTTTCACTTTAAAATACTTATTTTAAGTTTTAGGCTTCTTTCACCTTTAAGATAGTCTATTCAAATTTTTTCTTTAGGGGAATAAAAGTGTGGTTAATTTAAAAAAGACAGGTCACAAAATTTTTGCGACCTGTCTTTTTTTCTTATAAAGTTGTTT
>JBOFCV010000122.1:0-5897 GCA_051646305.1 Turicibacter sp. | reverse complement strand
CTAAATGAAATTAACCATCATTTAGAAAATGGGCTGAGAGGAAATCAAACATGATTGAAAAAACCTTTGGAATAAAATTAGAAAATCAAATATACCTAGATCGTGTCGGTGCTTATGCTATCATCTTCAATGAAAAATCCCAAGTAGCCACCGTGAAAACTAAAAAGGGGAATTTCCTTATTGGAGGCGGAATTGAAACTATAGAAACACACGAAGAATGCATCCGCCGTGAATGTTTTGAGGAAACTGGATTTGAAGTTGAGATTTTAAAATTCATCTGTAAAGGTGAGTTGTATGACTATTCCGATTCTCTTCACTCGTAAATTCATTCCATTGGCTATTTTTACCTTGCAACGCTCAAAGACAAAATACAGGAACCGATAGAAATTGATCATCACTTTGAATGGATTTCACTAGATGAGATAGAAGACAAAATGAATTTAAAACATCAACTATGGGCAATCTATCAAGCAAAACTTTTAAAACACCGTTAGCTCATGTGTTTTGTTTTCCCTGATGTCTAAAACCACGATCAAGTCCGCTTCTAACAGTTCAAAATTCAAATAATAAAAAAATCAACGCAACAACGACGTCTTAAATAGAAAAAAACTCCCTCGATGGGGAGTTTTTTCGTTTATCTCTATAATGATTTTAATTCTAATCCTGATGAGCCATTCATATCCATTCCGCTTCGATATCCTTTTAGATACGCCTGCGTTCCGGCTGCTCCAATCATAGCTGCATTATCTGTACATAGTGGTAAAGGTGGAATCGTTAATTTTAAATTTTCAACTTTAGAAACAGCTGTCTCTAAACCACGACGTAATCCCTTATTAGCCGATACGCCACCCGCAACAATGATTTGCTTCACACCGTAACTTTTCGCCGCACGCATCGTCTTCTCAACTAATACTTCGACAACACTCGCTTGGAAACTTGCCGCTAAGTTTTCAGGAATTATTTCTTCTCCGCGTTGTTTGGTATTATGAACCGTATTAATAACAGCTGATTTTAAACCTGAGAAGCTGAAATCATAAGCGTCCTTATCTAACCAAACACGTGGTAATTTATAAGTATCTTCTCCAATGGCAGCCAATCTATCAATATGAGGCCCCCCTGGATATGGTAGGTTCAATGTTCGGGCCACTTTATCGTAAGCCTCACCTACAGCGTCATCAAGCGTCTCTCCGATAACTTCAAACTGGTAATGATCTTTCATATAAACAATCTCAGTATGTCCACCAGAGACCACTAAAGCAAGCAAAGGAAACTCTAACGGTTCAACTAATTGATTCGCATAAATATGACCTGCAATATGATGCACCCCTACAAGCGGAATGTTATGCGTAAATGCTAAAGCCTTAGCCGCATTTAATCCAATTAATAACGATCCAATTAATCCAGGACCTTCTGTGACCGCAATTGCATCAATGTCATCCCAAGTCAACTTGGCCTCTTGTAATGCTTCTTCAAATACAAGTGTCACACTTTCGACGTGATGACGGCTTGCAACTTCAGGTACAACCCCACCAAAACGTTTATGACTCTCTATTTGCGACGCCACAATATTGCAAACAATTTCATTTCCATTTTTGATAATGGCAACCGCCGTCTCATCACAACTGCTTTCAACTGCTAATATTAAAATATCTTTTTCCATTCAAATCACCGTTTCTATTACTTTTATTTTCCTAAGTCTGTTTCCCCTTACGCTGCTTAAATACAACAAAGTGATAAACCACAACTGTTACTATAAAAGATTATTTTTAAATTGACAAGGGATAACCGTATGAATCGCAACGATTTCCCTTGCCAACCATTTAACTACTTTTTATTTTTTGTTGATTTATAAATCATAGCACCTACAATCACAGTTCCTGCCACACCCATTGCAATTTTTGCACCAAGTTTCATTTTTGGAAGGGAGTCCTTAAAAGCATCATCGGTATACATGACTGCCATTGATAATGGCGCGACACACACCGATTTCCCTTCAAATGTACGTAACACATTACACCCGGCACTATCTCCATCCACAACCACATTCCATTTACCTTCAAGTGGTAAACCAACAGTTATCGCACAAGGATTTGCGTTATAAATAACGACGATATTACGCCATGAATCATTATTGGCATTTTCTTTTAACATAAACCCAACACTTTGTTTAGGTGTATTTAAAAACATTAATTTCTGTTGAATCATCTTAGTTGATGGCATTCTAAAAGCAGGATGAGCTTTGCGCATTGCAATTAAATTTTGATAGTAAGCCACAACCTCTTGATGCAACGCTTTTCGTGACCAATCAAATTGATTAATCTCATCAGGCGATTGATAACTATTTTCAACACCAAATTTTGTGCGAAGCATTTCAGCACCCGCATGCATAAAAGCAATACCTTGTGAAGTAAACACAATCCCATTTGCAAGTTTATGCATTTTAATACGATCAACTTCCGACTCTTCAGGTACTGACTTTTCTAGTTTATCATAAAGTGTCAAATTATCGTGACATTCAACGTAATTAACACATTGGTTCGGTTCAGTTGCCCATGGTGCGTTTGCATACATCACGTGCTCATAATTAACCTGTGGATGATCTGTAGCGCCAACCACCGTAAACTTAACGCTCTCTTCGAAATCAATTCCACCACTTACAAAACCTGCTTCCTCTTCATAAAACACGTGTCCTTTAATTCCGTCACGCGCATCATCACTAAACGCTGCAATACGAGGCATTTTAGGTGTATTAACTTTCATCGCACTCTCTTCAAATGGAAGCGGCGATTCGCTACACGCCCAACCTTCACCATACATAATAATCGTAGGATCAATTTTATCCAAAGCCGTACGAATTTCATTCATCGTTTTAATATCATGAAGTCCCATTAAATCGAATCGGAATCCATCAATATGATATTCTTTCGCCCAATATGCAACAGAATCTACCATATAACGACGCACCATTGAGCGCTCAGTTGCAACTTCATTTCCACAACCTGATCCATTCGAGAAGTTACCATCCTTATCTGGACGGTGATAATACATTGGCATTACAGCATTAAAATTAGAATCTGCACTGTGATGGGTATGATTGTAAACCACGTCCATAATCACGCGAATTCCCGCCGCATGCAACGCTTTGACCATCTCTTTAAATTCCTTAATACGCACCTCACCCTTACTTGGATCAGTCGAGTACGAACCTTCTGGGGTGTTATAGTTAACCGGATCATATCCCCAATTAAATTGCGGTTCATCTAATTTCGATTCATCAATCGAACCAAAATCATATGACGGTAGTAAATGTAAATGTGTAATTCCTAACTCTTTTAAGTGATCAAGACCTGTTGCCAATCCTTGCGGCGATAGTGTCCCTGTTTCTGTTAATCCAAGGAATTTCCCCTTGTTTGTTATACCTGATGAGTGATGAATTGATAAATCACGAACATGTAATTCATAAATAATCGCATCTGTTAATTCTTTAAATTCAGGTTTTGAATCTGACTCCCATCCGCTTGGATTAGTTTTTTTCAAATCAACAACCATTCCATACTTCCCATTAACCCCAACAGCTCGCGCATATAAATCAACGAATTCTTTTGTTTCGCCATCAATTGTGACAGCAAATCGGTAATACGTTTTATCATAGTCGCCTTTTAATGTGATTTTCCAAGTTCCATGATCGCTACGCTCCATCTCATGAGTTGAGACTAATTCACCCGATTCACCATCTTTATATAATAACGTTTGTGCACTAGTTGCAAGTGGACTCCATAATTTAAACGTTGTTTCCTGTTTTTGATAGTATGCACCTAAATCATCCTGATGATACGTATATTTTACTTCAAATGCTACCTCATCGTAATTTTTATTTATCCCCATGTCGATCACCTCATATAATTGATTTAAAACGCTTCCTCATCGAAACGTAATACATGCCTTTATTATACTAAAATCCAACTACTTTAAGTAGTAAAATCACCGATAAATAAAAAATATCAGCTTTTCTCAATTAAACAGGTTCTAAACTGACATCATCAATTTAGAACCTGTTTATAATAATCTCTAAATTTCTCAAAGCATAACTATCGTCTACGTAAAATTTTTGAACTACAAAAAAATTACTGTGACTTTCCTATGTCTCTTATCACATCATATGCTTCATCAATCCCAAGCTTTGCCCCTTCAAGTGATTGAATGACTTCGATATCAGGTAAAATCCCATGATACCCGCCAAACTTCAAATCATATGGTTGAGTTGAAATACTAATCATGCCAGATGTATTAGGTAATGTACGATATTCACATACCCCATACGCAATATTGTTTCCACCCGTTTCTTCCCCCACAAGGGTAGAATCCAAAAAGTATTTTGTATCAAAAACAGCTAATGTTCCCGATGAAAAAGTAGCTGGCCCCATTAACGTATACGTCTCAAACGGAAAAACATCTTGATATAGTTTCATTTTATTTGCATATTTAGTAAATCCAGTCGATGCTCCCCCTACATTAAATCTCAAATCCACAACTAGCTTTTTCATCTGACCTTGTTTATCTTTAATACTTGCTTCAATATCCTTAATCATCTGATTAAATTCTTCGTTATTATCATCTACGGAATTATTATATTGTAAATATAATAATTCATCTTCTTCTACATACGTGTACCAAAAATCTTCACTTAAAATAGTTGTATAATCAAACTCACCTTTTGTATCGTAGTACTTTAATCCAGCGACCGGTTTTTTATCCTCACTTAAATCATCCCACAGTGTATTTAAGTCTTCTGATAAATAACTATCCCTACTCATTGGTTCTAACTTAATTTTTGTTGATTCACCTAAATCATTTTCAAAAGTAAACTCAGCTATTTCTTTTTTAGTAATCCCTAGATAACTTAATAAGTTATAATCTCCTACCAGCATTTGATTATTAAATTTTAACCACTGATTATTTTCATGTGAAATTGAGGTATTAACTTTATCTATAACCTCATCAATCAATATCCCGTTGATTGCAACTAATTTAGTACCGATAATATTCTGGTCTTGAGATAATGATTTTGTAACTCTTAATTCATCTTCAAACCATTTTGTTGTAAATGGATAAATTTTTTCATATCTTTGCTTTAACTCAGAACTGTAACCAGTATGCGCATCTCGTACCAATGTGACAATATGCTCTAACCTCAAACTAATATCTCGATCTGATAACTTATCTAAATCACTTTTCAATTGATTTACCTCTTCCACCCACTCGTCCTCAGTAAACGTGTTAAAGGCATCTACATGGTGTTTAAATATTTCTTGCACAGTATAATCAATATCTTCTATCCACTGCTCATTTGTAAACAAACGCTCATCTTTATTCTTAGCAATTGAGCACCCCACCATAACGATACAAACAATCAGTCCCATAACTAATATTTTTAATTTCATTATTATCCCCCTCAAATTTGATAAATTACCACATATACCCATAATACCAAATACAATTGTCCGTCGTATATCCAAAATAAAAAAATAACGATAATATCTATTATGATATCATCGTTATTTTTAATCATTATTTATTAAGTTCACGAATCATTAACAAGGCATCTTCACCATTAGCATAGTATTTAGGACGAATAGTAATTTCTTCATAACCAAATTTTTTATATAACATAATCGCTGCCTCATTACTCACTCTAACTTCTAGTGTTAAAGTTTGTACACCTCTGACCGCGCAGTCGTGATGATAATAATTCATTAAGTGTTGACCATATCCACAACGTTTACTTTCGGGCAGCACAGCCACATAAAATAAATCAGCCACTTCAAAAATTACTTGTCCAACTAAATATCCCTTAATCTCACCCTCAGATTCGAGGACAATACCATAATTAAAGGCAG
>JBOFCV010000113.1:0-3104 GCA_051646305.1 Turicibacter sp. | reverse complement strand
CATTCATACTAGCAATTACACTCAACTGTTGAACTATTTTTTCGCTTCATACACTAAGCTTCTAGGATTGCCCCAATAACTCACGTCTACTTGCTACTTTTATTTTTTTCTTGTATCGGTAATCTCACGGATAACGTCGGCAAACGACGCACGACGTATAGATCAACTAACCCTTTTCGATTGCCCCAATAACTCACGTCTACTTGCTACTTTTATCTTTTCTTGTATCGGTAATCTCACGGATAACGTCAAACCGCTTCGCAGACGTATAGTTACACTAAGCTTCGCGCAGCTTAGCTAGTGTAACTAACAAAAAAACTAGCCTCGGCTAGTTCTAATTATTTTTTTATGGTGCCGGATGCGAGAATCGAACTCGCGGCTGCGCATTACCATTGCGCTGTTTTGCCACTAAACTAATCTGGCTTTTACCTTTTTAGAATAACATATTCGCCTCGAATATTCAATACATATTATGGAATTTTTTTATCAATCTAACTCTCATTTTCGTTACTTTATTCACTACTTGTTTTCTTGATAAAGACAGATTCAATTATTGAAATGATGAATCATAAAACATGAGTTGCTAACAGCATTGTTATTTATACCGGCGCTTGTCGTGCCATTGAACTAGGCTTAAAAAGTCCCTAATAAACTAGAAAAAAGGACCCTATCTTAGTTTAGATACGGTTCCTTTCATTATTTATCGTAAATTATTAATAACTTGAGCTGTTTCATCGGCTGTTTGAATTGTTTTAATACTCATTGAATAGGCGCGTTGTGCAATCATTAAATTTGTCATTTCTTCAGCCATATCAACATTTGATGCTTCTAAAAACCCTTGTGAAACATCTCCAAAGCCTTGTGGATTTGTTGCTTCTGATATTAAATTTCCGGGTGCAACAGCATAGTACCCTTGCGTATTTTTCATCATATTAGCTTTTAAATTGGGTTGATACAACATCGGTACTTTGGTTTCTTGACCTAAATCATTTATTAACGTTTTAGTCATGACTTTATTTCCATACGCATCAACTAACTCACCTGTTTCATTGTAGCCGAAAGCACCATCACGTGTTAAAACCACTTGATTCGTTGCCTTATCTAATACACCAAAATAACCACTTCCACTCACTGCATAATTAGAACTGACACCAGTGCTTATTAACGCTCCCTGAGTAAAGTTTTCATACACCGAATCTGACCGCACCCCTGACCCTTGATAATACTGTTGCGCATTGACCTCATTATTCATTAAAGGTAAATTTTGTTGATTATATGCTAAATCCTTTAAATCAGCATAGTTTTTCTTGAATGCAGTCGTATTACTGTTTGAAATATTATGAGCCCCGACATTTACTTGATTTTGGTACGCTTTTGCACCTGACTTTCCTATTTGCATCATTAAACTCATCTTTTTACCCTCCTAATCTTCCTCATTAATTCCGCTACAAATGAATGATAACTTACACTCTTCCTAATTCATTAACTGATTTTTGAAGTGTTTCATCCATCGTCATTAATACTTTTGAATTCATTTGAAAGGCACGATTTGTTGCAATCATATTAACCATTTCATCCGTTGGATCAACATTAGACCCTTCCTTCATAAATTGGTGCACATTATAATTTCCATTTAGTGCATTCGCATTTCCATTGTATCCATATAAGCTATCACCAATTTTTGTAATTGACGCAGCATTTGGTAACTCAGAAATTAAAAATTTATAATCTTGTCCATTTACATTAAACTCACCATTAGCTGATGTTGTAAAGGACTGATCATTAACCATAGCAAACCCTGTACCACCTTTTCCATCTGTAACCATAACAGGATATCCCTCTTTAGAAACTAAACGTCCTTGATTATCTACCCCAAATCTTCCATCACGTGTATAAAGTCGCTCACCTTGTGGACCTTGTAATGTAAATACGCCGTCTCCTTCTAAGGCAAAATCATACGGCTCATTTGAAGGTTGGAGCTGACCTTGCGTAAAATTCATGACAGCTTCACCAACTGAAACTTTCATCGTTAAATTCCCTAGAACATTTTTAAGATTATTTGTTTTTAATGTGGCTTCGTCCTGTGACATAGAAATAAGCATCGTTTGTTTAAATCCTGTCGTTCCTATATTACTCATATTATGAGAAATATTTTCTTGCTTTCTATTTTCAACAATCATTCCACTTGCTGCTGTATATAATCCACGAATCATTATCTCACCTACCTATTCTAAAACTTTACATTCATTAGGAAAAATCATCCCTTGATTTCTTGCTTCTAATTCATTATCCAAGTTTCCTTGACCACTTGTGGATAAAGAAAAACAAATCACACTAATGATGATTCCCAAACCGATTCCAATAACTAAATCCCCATTTATTTTTAATGCAATTTGTTGCTTAAATTTTTCAATAATAAGATTTCCCCCTTTCCAACATTTAATAGTTTAGCAATTTCTTCAATTGTCTTCCCTTGATGATCTAATTCTTTATAGATATCAATGCGTTGTTGTAAAAATTCATCTATGTCAACGGATGCAAGAAATTGTTCAGGTTCAGGTTGCACTTTGGGTAAATCTTCTATTTGAATTTCAATAGATTTTTCTATCTGACTTGAAAGTTGATTAGTTAATGTCGTTAACTGACACTCAATGATTTCTAATCTGCAAATCATTTCAGAAAAATCATGGGCATATAAATTTTCTAATTGTTGTTGGGTTAATTCAAACTGTTGTCTAAATTCTATGCTGCTATCTTCGATGGCCTTTCTATACTCAGATTGTTCAAGTTCAAACTGCTTAGTACTCATTCTTTTATTATTTTTATCAGAAACTCTTATCCTTTGGCTCATTGTTCCAATCATAATAAACATAACACCCACTACTAATAAAAAAATAGCCATCTCTTCACATCCTCATTTAAACCTAACACGCATAGCATTATAACGGCAGCTATTTATTGCGTATTTTTATCTTTGTTTTTTATCTTTTATCATTGTTATACCATTGAATGAATACCTTATTTTCTGCGTTTAATAACTTTAAAAATAAAAGTATTGTCCACAGCTCTTTATTTTTAGCCAGTAAATGACTTCGGTTACTTGT
>JBOFCV010000100.1:0-4734 GCA_051646305.1 Turicibacter sp. | reverse complement strand
TTTCTTTAAAGATAAGGCAATAAGATTAACATATAGCTGATTCTTTTCCCCAATTTCTCCAGTTCCATCTGCTGGAATTTCAATTTGTTTATCTATGTAGATGATATCGTCTTTAGAAACTTCTCCTAAGAATTCTGCTTTTCTTCTTAGATGCAATACTGGAGTGATTGTTAAAACTCTTGATGTATCTAAGTCTATTGAGTAAGTTGTTGAGTTAATTTTAAAATGTTTCTTGAATAAATCTTCTGGAAAGTATTGATTGTTAAATGATTTGATGTTGTATGACATCATTGATTGGTTGATTGTTCCTTGATGCTTAACTCCTAAAAGAATACATAAGTTATTAATGTTTTGATTTAAGATTGCTTGTTTGATTTGAGTAAAAAGATTTTTCTTAACTGTTTCTTCTTGATTGAATGGATTAGCGAACTTTGTCATTCTTGTGTAAAGTGTATCTGATTCTTTGTCATAGATTGACATTGTATGGTTATTTGCAAGTGCTTCTAAGTTAATTGGATTAGCAAATCATTCCTGAGTTAGTTTCTCTGATTCTAAAAGTTTAGATAATGGTGTTCCATTGAATGCTCATGTCAAGAATTGTTCCTCTGGAAATGCTTTTTCCATTTCAAGGATAAGTGGATGATTACCTCATGGATTCATTGTAAATCAGAATGTTAAAGGCTTAGCTACTTTTTGTTGTGTCCGATTTTCCCAATCGGGCAAGAACCTTGCTGTGTTATCATAGATGATTTCTAGTTGTTCATTGAATTCTTCTAGTGTTGGGATTGAGTCTGCTCCTTGCACATCTTCACGAACAACTGGTTCATCAAAAATGATATCCCCGTAATAGCCTGCATTAGCTGGGTCTGCTCCATCGGTTGAGGTTGAGATGTCTTCTAGACTACCAAAGGTGATAGATTGATTTGAGTACAACTTAGTTTTATTAACTTTTCTATAAATCCTATTCTGGTTTCTTTCATAGTCGTATTTAAGTTGTTGACCTGATTGCTTTAGTTTTGTAACCATTGCTGTAATTGCATTTCCCAATTTGTTTGAGGATTGGTCTTTGAATTTCCGAAAGGCCATAGCATTGTAGTACAACTCAGATTCCATTCTTTGGATAGTGTTGTAAATTGGGATGATAGATTTCCCAGTACCTTTAGCACCAACAATAAGTTTTTTCTTAGCTGGGTGATTGAGGATTTGTAATTTTGATTCTGTTAGCATGGGATATGTCTCCTTAGATAGATATATTGTACCATAAATTTCCCCATATGGTTCATCTTAGTTTATGTGAGTTAAGGTGAGGGGAGTGTTGAATACACCAAAACAACCCATTTTTTTCCAGTGGATAAGTATGTGGATAACTTTGTGGATAACTTGATACCAAAACCAGTATTGGTATGTGTATGATTGTTGACAACTTTGATGTGATACCAATTTTGGTATTTGTTTAATTGTGGATAAGTCAATGTTGTTGTAAATGTTGATAAGTTAGGTCATGATTGTGTCAATGGGGAATTTTGGAAGTCATGTTAAGTGTTATGAAGCAGCGACATTTAAACCTAGAGTTTACCTGTGCCATATTATTACATAATATGTCGCCGTTCAGACTAAGCTACAGTTCACTGATATAACACTTACACATGACAAAGTTTGTTATTGTAGAAAAGAATATAGGTAAAATATGCCTACCAACTACCTAAGATAATGTATATGGGGAAATTTAGACAATGAAAAACCCACCTTGGCAGAGGTGAGTTTTAGTTAAGTTAAAAATAAATAAACCCAATAATTAACTTGAACTGAATATTTAAAGGAGCCTACAAGCAATTTAACCTAAAAGGTTTTATTGTTCCAGACTGAGGTAAGATGCACTAACTTAAATCTAAATACATTATATCAAACAATTAAACATTTGTAACAAAATACATAAAATTTAATTAAATAACTACTAGAAGTTACTTGGTAGTTTGCTCAACTCCCAAAAAAACCATCATATTTCCTTTATTTAATAGGGATTTTATAACACAAGGTAGTTGGTAGTTGAAAAAACACTAACTTGACTTTGGATACAATACTATACATACAATACAACAAAACAAACTAATTCTTATTATTATAACTACCTAACTACCAAATAGAATAAATATATAATAAAACCTAATAAAATAAGGAAAATATAGCAATTTTTAAGGTAGTTAAGTTGGATGTTAAAATGGGAGTTGGTAGTTTGACACAAAAAAATTTAGGATTATTTGTATTAATTTCAAAATATATGTTAAAATATGGGTAGTCTAAGAAAAACACTTGGACTGAATATATAGTAAGGAGGTCAAATGAATGACTACGAAAGAGAAATTATCTTTGGATACCCAGAAGATAAACCTCTAGAAACAATCAAAAGGGTAAAAAAAGCAAATGCAGCAGATTTGGCAGTTGTAATTGAAGATGAATTATTTTATGAATTAGATTTACACTGATTCTCAAATAAGTTATATTGAAAAGATGGAGTTGCATATAAAACATCAACATCATTATATATAGATGACCAAAGACGAGATTATGAGCATGCATTCAAATTATTCACTGAACAATGATTATATAAGAATGGATATGATGTTGCTAATCAATTAGTTAACACATGTAAACCACTTTGAAAAGGATTTAATAAAATAACTAACAATTCAATTGGAGATATGGTTAGGTCAAATCCAAAATATTCATATAGATTTGGACAAGACAATAAATACTATGCAGTGTTTGCAAATGGTTACTATGAATTAAGAGATAGAACATTTCATGAAAAACCAATGTTTAGTACAAATATAATTCCTATGAATTGCACACCAAAACTAGAAATAAGTGATGAAAATAAAAAAAGAGTGGATTATTATTTAAACTATTCATTCGGTAAAGATACTAAAAGACGAGAACTAGCATTATTATTAAGAGGATTTGCATTGTTTGGATACAATCCCGGGAAATTTGTTTATACATATGGTCCATCAGGAGTTGGTAAAACAACAATGGATAAATGATATAAAGATATATTGGGAACATCTAATTCAACAAGTATTTCAGCATCATCATTAAAAAATAATAATGATTTTGCAATGGGACCATCAAAAGATAAATTAATGGTTTGTATTGATGAAACAGTTCCACCAATGAATAAAGATATTTGTTTAAAACTAAAAGATATGATTACTGAAACTGATGCAAAACAAACAACAACTACAAATATTAAAAATGAAAAAGGTCAAGATATGATAAATATTCAATCTTATTTCATTAATTCAAACTATGCACCAGAATATACATTAGATGATGGTGGTCTGGAAAGAAGATTAATTCCATTGCATGTACCATATGGTATCAATGAAAATGAAACAAATCTAGATGAAATCAATGCTAGTTTAAGTGCAGAAGATAAAGTGTTTTATGAATTAGGTAAAGAATTAAATGACACAAACATGGGAAATCTTAATTCTGCTGAAAAACAATACTTAATTAAACTTAGTGTTGAAGCTGTTCATAAGTTCATGATTGATTTAAAAAGTAAGTGAAGTTACTACAATGATGCACATGATATGAAACTTATTAAACAACAAATTATTGATAATGATGAGTTATTGAATGCATTATTAGAAAATAAACAAGAAATTAATTATATGAACATCCAAGAATTTAAAATGTGGTTGAAGAATAATAATTATCATCAATTTAATAATTATCAAGGTGCAAAAATATTATCATGAATTAGAGAATTTGAAAAAGGTCAAGATGTATTTGTTAAGAAAAATTGCAAAAGACCAGTCTCTACAATTAATCCAAAAATAAGATTATTTAACTATGGTAAAACAGATGACCAGATTAGACAAGCAACAACAAGAATTGTCTTTAAATCATTAATAAACAAAGAGGAGGTCTAAAATGGACAACAATGAAAAATTAGTATATAAACCAAAGTATTACCACTTAAATGCTGGATTTAAATATCTATATGCAGTGCAAGTATGAGGTTTAGACAAGAAAAACAAATTAGGCTTTTCACAAGGAACAGTATTACTTAACATTAGTGAAGATAAATACTACAATAAAGTAGAAGTCAAAGCAATGATTTTAAAAGAATTGCAAAAGAAAAACTTACCATTTAAGGTAGAAAAGATTAAGATTATCTTTTACAAAAAATCTAAAGGAGGTAAATAATGAATGATTATAAACCTGAACTTAGAGAATCATTGTTAAAACAATTACAAGAATGAAAATACAAATATGACACTTGTAAATGCTATAGACACTCATGTCGTGATTGTGTATATAATTTAAAACAATGAGAAAAAGTGAATGAGAAATGATATCACTACAAATTAGATTTTGAAATTCTACAAAACAAAATAATGAGTGAATTAAAAAATAAAGGAGGAAAATAATGGATTTAAATAAATTACACCAAAAATATAAAGAACATGCTTTTGCATATAATAATTGCAAATGTTATGGACATACTTGTATTGATTGTGCAATCAATAGAGATGCATGCTATACCTTATGAGATATGATAAAAAGAGAGGAGAAATAATGTCTAAACATAAATACACAATAAAAGAGATTATATCTCAATTGCAACAAATAAGTAAAGATGCAGAAAGTCTTATAGGATATGTAGAAAGCATAGAAGATGAGTGCGAAGATGAAGAGTAAACAATTAAAGAAAGGAAAATAATGTTA
>JBOFCV010000073.1:0-3651 GCA_051646305.1 Turicibacter sp. | reverse complement strand
CTGTTGCAGGTGGCTTGCTCGTAATGTCATACACGATACGGTTAACGTGAGCTACTTCGTTTACGATACGAACTGAGATTTTTTGTAATAAGTCCCAATCAATACGAGCGAAGTCAGCAGTCATTCCATCGATTGATGTAATAGCACGGATACCAACTGTGTAGTCATAAGTACGACCATCTCCCATAACACCAACTGAACGGATGCCAGGAAGGACTGTAAAGTATTGCCAGATATCGCGGTCAAGACCAGCGTTAGCAATTTCTTCACGTAAAATTGCGTCACTTTCGCGAACGATTTCTAATTTTTCTTCTGTAATTTCACCAAGAACACGGATACCTAATCCAGGACCTGGGAATGGTTGACGCCATACTAATGATTCTGGCATTCCAAGTTCAATACCTAAAGCACGAACTTCATCTTTAAATAAAGTATTTAATGGTTCAATTAACTCAAATTCCATATCATCTGGTAATCCACCAACGTTATGATGTGATTTGATTACTTCAGCAGTATCAGTACCACTTTCGATAACGTCTGTGTATAGAGTTCCTTGAGCTAAGAAGTCAATTCCTTCTAATTTAGCAGCTTCATCATCGAATAAGTAGATAAATTCGTTACCGATAATTTTACGTTTTTGTTCTGGATCAGACACACCAGCTAATTTATCTAAGAAACGTTTCTTAGCATTTACGCGGATGATGTTTAAACCAAATTTACCAGATAGGCTATCCATAACTTGATCGCCTTCATCTTTACGTAATAAACCATGGTCTACAAAGATACATGTTAATTGGTCACCGATTGCTTTTTGTAAAAGAACCCCAACCACACTTGAATCCACTCCACCAGAAAGAGCTAAAAGAACTTTTTTATCTCCAACTTGTTCACGGATTTTATTAATTTCTACATCAATGAAGTTTTCCATTGACCAATCACCTTTGGCACCACAAATATCAAATGCAAAATGGCGTAAAACATCATTTCCATGCTCAGAATGACGTACTTCTGGATGGAATTGAACAGCGTAAAGGCCTTTTTCACGGTTTTCCATAGCAGAAATTGGGCAGTTAGCACTTGTTGCTACTACTTCAAATCCTTCAGGTACTTCAGTCACTAAATCACCATGACTCATCCATACTTGATGATGTTCAGGCAATCCTTTAAATAATTGTGTAGATGAATCAGTAACATCCAACATTGCTTTTCCGTATTCAGGAGCACCAGCACTTTTAACAACTCCACCTAGTTTGTGAGTCATTAATTGCATACCGTAGCAGATACCTAAAATAGGAATACCTAATTCATAAATTTCAGGGTCAATTGAGAAACTTTCTTCGTCATATACACTATTTGGTCCACCAGAGAAAATAATTCCTTTTGGTGCTATTTCTTTGATTTCTTCCACAGTGATTTTGTGGCTCATAAGTTCAGAGAAAACTCCAAATTCTCTAATGCGGCGTGTAATTAATTGATTGTATTGGCTACCAAAATCCAAAACAATGATTTTTTCCATGTCTTTAAAATCTGACGTGTTTGTCACTTGCTTCACCCTATCTTTCTTTTTTATATGTTACTAGAATTTCCTTAAAGAGATTTCGTCGATCATGTGATTAACGGTTTTATGTAAAACAACATCAGCTCGACTTTTTGTTGGTAAGATAAATTCAGTTAGATTTTGTAGATTAACATCTTTCCAAACTTGTCTTGCAAATTGAAGAGCTTCTTCTCTAGGTCCATTCGCATATTCATAATAATAATTAGTTTTGTCATCTTTTGCAAGGTCTAATAACGCTTCGAAGCGTTCTAAATACCAAGATTCGATTAATTCTGGCTCAGCATCTACAAAAACAGAGAAATCAAAGAAGTCACTGACATAGATTTGCTGATTAGCAGGTAATTGTAAAACATTGATTCCTTCTACAATTAAAATGTCTGGTTGTGTAATTTCTTCAAACTCACCAGGAATAATATCGTAGATTTCATGAGAATATTTTGGAATCTGTAAGTTGTCCTTGCCATTTTTAACAGCATTTAGAAAATCTAGTAATAACTCCATGTCATAACTTTCAGGAAATCCTTTTTTATCTAAGATACCACGTTTTTCAAGTTCAGCTGTTGGATATAAAAAGCCATCAGTTGTAATGAGTTGAACATTGCGACGTTTAAAGGTTCTTGAGAGCATCATTTGTAATAGACGTGAAGTTGTACTTTTTCCAACTGCAACACTCCCAGCAACACCAATAATGAAAGGTGCTGGAGGAACAAATTCTTGCATGAACATTCCTTTACTTAAGTGTAGCGACTCATATTCTTTCATATATATATGGATTAAATGAGTCAATGGGATATAAATATCCTGTACATCTTGTAAAGAAATACGGTCATTGAAACTTTTTATTTGTTGTAACTCCGTATCAGTCAATGGGGCAATACCGTTTCGATAAAAACTTTGCCACTCATCACGAGTTAAATGATAGTAGTTTGTTTTTTCACTCATAGTTAGACTCCTAAATAAGATTCCTGTTTTATGCTACTATAAGTCTGTGGTAAGAGAGTAGACGTGACAAGAATCATTTCTTTTTGATTGATTTTTTGGGTTGTGATAAACATGTTTACAACTCCTTAATTCATGCTATGATGTTAAAGTCCTAATGATTATATCATAAAGAAGTGTCTAGGTTAAAATAAGAGGTGTTAATTATGAAGAAAATCATTTTATTTGGAGATAGTATTACAGCAGGTTATGAAAATGGTGTAACAGACTTTCGTTTAAATGAGGAAATCGAAGCTATTTTTACAGATGTCGAGGTTATTAATGCTGGAATTCCAGGAGACACAAGTCAAGGTGCTTTAAAACGAGTTAAGAATCATGTGTTAAGATACGAGCCTGATATTGTGACAATCTTTTTTGGTGCTAATGATGTTTCTAAAATCTCAGGTTTAGATATTAATTCTTATCAAGAAAATATTTTATCTTTAGTAAAATTAATTGGACCAGAAAAAGTGATTTTAATTGGTGTTCCTTATGCTAATCAAAAGTACTATAAAGAAGAACGCCCCATGTTTCACTTAGAGAGTTTTAACGAAGTAGTTAAAGAAATCGCTCAAAAGCAGAAAATTAATTATATAAATTTATTAGCAGCAATGACAAAAGAAGAACCACTTGAGTTATTACAAGATGATGGTCTACATTTTTCTAGAAAAGGATATCAACTTTTGGGGAAATTAATCAATAACGAATTAAGAAAGAAGGAAGTTAAATGAGTAATCATTATTATACAAATCAACCAGACGTCGCTCATAACCGAAAACAATGGGAATTTCCATTAAAAGGTAAAAATTTTAAATTTATTACAGATACAAATGTTTTTTCAAAAGGAACAGTCGATTTTGGCTCTCGTGTCTTAATTGATGCCTTTGATGACAGTCATCTACCAGAAGGATCAATTTTAGATGTTGGCTGTGGTTATGGTCCAATGGGATTATCTTTAGCCCATAGCACAGGACGTTTTGTTGAGATGGTTGATGTGAATGAGCGTGCTGTAGAGTTAACGAAAGAAAATGCGGCATTAAATGGAATCAGTCATATAAAAGCGTATCCTTCTTATATCTATGATGCTGTTGAAGCTAATGATTTTGCAGCAGTCA
>JBOFCV010000010.1:0-5086 GCA_051646305.1 Turicibacter sp. | reverse complement strand
CCATTAATCGTGATTAAAGTATTTGGTGCTACCTCATCACGAATTTTCATAATCGCTGGAATCATATCAAAATGAGCATCTACTTTACTCATCTCTTCTCTTGTTCTTAAATGAATAGACAGATTAGCAATGTCTTGTTTTAACAAATGTGTAATCCAAACTTCCATTTCTGATAATTCTTTAAAACCAAGTCGCGTTTTCACACTAACTGGGAGTCCTCCAGCTTTAGCTGCTTCGATTAATTCTGCTGCTGTTTCAGGACGAAGTATTAAACCACTGCCCTTACCTCTATCGGCTACGTTTGGCACAGGACATCCCATGTTAATATCGATTCCTTTAAAGCCCATCTCTGCCATTCCAATACTCATTTCACGGAAAAATTCAGGTTTATCTCCCCAAATATGGGCAATAATTGGCTGTTCATCCTCAGTAAAAACTAAGCGTCCACGTACACTATCACGACCATCTGGATGACAATAGCTGTCTGAGTTAGTAAATTCTGTAAAGAAGACGTCTGGTGCTCCTGCTGTTTTTACAACATGGCGAAACACAACATCAGTCACATCTTCCATTGGTGCTAAAATAAAAAAAGGCTTTGGTAATTCTGCCCAAAAATTGGTTGTCATTATATATACTCCGTTTCTCTTAAGACTGATTTTCTTTGCTTATTATACTAAGAAACAAAAAACTACGCAAACACTCGGATCTCAAGTGTTGCGCAGTTAATAGCTTACATCATGTCTAATGATTGGCTCAACTCAAGATAAGCTTCGTCGAATCTATCCAAGTTTATGTCAATAATCAACTCTATTTCTAATTGATCACATAGGTTATATAATTCATAATACAGATCTTCCACTCTGACTTTAATCTTTTTAGGTCGTCCAAATAGCTCAATAAACTCGGTTAAACCTCTTTGAATTTTATTCATTAGGGTCTTAGGGTTTTCGATATAATCTCCCTTAAAAATTAGCCCTTCATCATCTACTATCATAAAAAAAGGTATAACTTTATCTTCATCATTCAACATATCAGTGTAGACATAAGATATCTCTAACTCAATTTCTTCAAGTGGTTGTTTCTGTAATCGTCTTATTAATACTTTGTTCTTAAAAGGTACTGGCTTCAATTGATTATCTTCATAAAGATCAAACTCATCATTAATTTCAATTCCTGGCTCGCCTATAATGTAATGACCATTTTTTCTATTATCAAACACCTCAGAACTCAACAAACTTAAAAATGCACTCAAACAGCGTTCAAACAAAATTATCTCAGTTTTATTAAATTCTCTTGGAATTTTACCTGATTTAAAAATAGTAAATGATGGCCATTGGTGTTTTCCTCTAAAAGAATAGCCTAGATCCTTAATTAATCGATACTCTTCAAAACTCAACTCATCTCGGTTGTTAAAATAGATAATCGCAGCTTCTTGTTGACTCACTGGATAAGATAATGGGTCAACAATAGGAATCGACTCGTACATGAGATTCGATAATATTTTTTGTCCACGTCTAGTATGATACATAATCACACCCGGACATTCTCCCATTTGACCAATCATTTGAAACACGATTGGAAAGTTACGATTTTTTAAATGAATAATAAATAATTGGTTTTCGGAAATAAATTGCCAAGGTTTTAACTTACTAATTACTTTAAGGGTTGAAAATAGTTCTGACCATTCTGATTGATTTTTGCGTTCCATGAATTCACTCCTTACTTAAAGACTTTTTCTTAATTCTCTTACGTTTAATAGTCCAAGTCAACTAAGCATTGTTTTTTCACTATAAAAAGTAAAAAGAATCAGAATTCAAAAATCATTAAATAAATTTTTGGACTCCGATTCTTTTTTATTTAATTTCTATTCCATATCAAACAATTGAGTATTTTTCACGTCTTCAATAGTTTGTGTCCCTGCTAATTGCATCACACGTTTTAAGTCAGTTTCAAAGTATTCTAAAACTGATTTAACACCTTTGTAGCCACCTAAAGCAAGTCCAAACAATACTGGACGACCGACAGCGATAATATCTGCGCCACTAGCTAAAGCTTTAAAAATATGTTCCCCACGTCGCACACCACTATCAAATACGATTGGTACTTGACCAGCAACAGCTTTAGAAATTGCTTCAAGGGTTTCAAATGAACCTGGTGCTTGGTCTAATTGACGTCCACCATGGTTTGATACCCAAACACCTGAAGCCCCTGCACCAATGGCAAGTAACGCATCTTCTGGCGTTTGAATGCCCTTAACAAAAACTGGTAAACCAGAATATTCAGCAATGAATTTCACATCTGCTGGCTCAATTTTTTGTTTTGATTGAGCGTAAATATTATTTAATGACATGTTCTCACCAGAACCTGTTAAGTAACGAGAAACAATTGGCATACCAAATGGGTAAACAAATTTATTAGTAATATCACGTTCACGGTTACCACTTAAAGTTGCATCAGCTGTTAAAATAATCGCTGTTGCGCCGTCTTGTTTGGCTTCATCTAAGATGTTTTTATTCATCTCTTCATCTTTACTCATATAAATTTGGAACCAACGTGGATTACCATTTAAGCCTTTATCAATCTCTTCAAAAGTTGCCCCTGAGTAAGCACTGATTGACATAATTGTGCCACCAAATTCAGAAATACCACGAGCTGTTCCAGCTTCTTTAGTCGAATGAGCTAGTCCGTGCGCTGCGATTGGCGCCATAATAAATGGGACTTTTAAATCATGTTCAAAAATTGATGTTGATGTATCTGGATTTTCTACATTAGCTAAAACACGAGGTAAGATACCTTTTTTATTCCATGCTGAGTCATTACGTTTTAAAGTAAATTCTTTTCCAGATCCACCTGCCATATAATCAAATCCACCCTTAGGAACAACGTGACTTGCCGCTTCTTCTAAGTGATAGGTACTGATTACTTCGATTTCTTGTTCAATTGTTGGTGCATCATATGTGATTTGTTCTGTCATTTGAAACCCGCCTTATCATTTTTTTATTTTAAAAGAATAAATTGGTAATCGGTCCAGTTAATGGCGCAAGGATAACAACAGTGATACCTGTAATTACAATCGATAAACCTGACATAGCTCCTTGGATTTCACCAAGTTCAATCGCTTTTGAGGTTCCTACTGCATGGGCTGAGCTACCAAAAGCCACACCTTGTGCAACAGGATCTGTAATATTAAATACCTTCATGATCCATGGTCCCACTAACGAACCAACAACACCTGTAAAAACGACTACAGCAACGGTTAAGGAAACAATGCCTCCTAATGCGCTTGAAACATCAACTGCAATAGCAGTAGTAATAGATTTTGGTATTAAAGTCATGACTAGATTTTTATCAAGTTTCAGTAAAATTGAGAAGAAATAAATCATCGCTGTATGGAAAATAACTCCTGTTAAAATTCCCACTAAAATCGCTGGATAATATTTTTTAAAGTACTCAAAGTTTTGTTCCAACTTAATTGCAAGTGCTACTGTAGCTGGGGTAATGAGTAAACTAAATAATTGCCCACCTTGCTCGTAAGTTTCTAAGGGAATATTGAATAACATCAAAATACCAATAATAATCGTAATTGAGAATACTAATGGATTAAACAATGGGTTTAGAGGCCATTTCGCTTTTAGTTTTCCACCTAATAAATAAAGACCAGCAGTTAATGAAATCCACAAGAAAGGGCTCGTTGCTAACTTACTCAACATGAGTGTCCCCTCCTTTTCTTTCTTCTAAATGATGTTCCATACTTAGTAAGGTCTTTTTATCAAACTTACGCTTCATTGTTTGAACCACTTTCCCTACAAAAGCCATCATTAAAGCAGTAGTTACAACAATCACTAGAAGTAATTGCCACCAAGTATCAGCTAGTGTGTCGAAATTAGCCATCAAACCAACTCCTGCAGGAACAAAAAAGATTCCCATATTATTGGTTAGCCATGTTCCTACCTCTTCAACTGACTTCATTGGTACTACTTTATAATGAAGTGCTAAAAAGAGTAACACCATTCCTATCACACTACCAGGTACTACCATGACATTTAATAAAAGAAGAGAAATCATTTCTCCTAAAAATGCGAATAGCATAATGATAAATATTTCCTTGATCAACTTCACAAAAATCCGTCCTTCCATTACCTGTAAACGTTTTAACGAACTCAATATATCATGCATTTCTATCTTTGGATAATACCGATTAATTATGTTATCATAAGTAAAATTTATGTTAACAGAAGAATGATATGTTTTACTTATGATACAAAAATCACAAGCAAAGGAAGATTCAGATGAATATCAAAGATTTAACTTACTTTAATCATTTGGCTAAAACTCTTAGCTTCACTGAGACAGCATCCTACTTCTACATCTCACAGCCATCGATTTCCATGGCAATTAAACGCTTAGAAGAAGAGTTAGATACTCTTTTAATAGATAGAAAAAATAATCACAAAAAACTCGCTTTGACCGAAACAGGTCTTATATTATTAAAATACTCAGAGCAAATTATCACATCAATTGAACAAGCACATGAAGAAATTCATGACTTTAATCATCAAATTGTTTATTTTGGACTTTTGCCAACAATTGGCGGTCACTTTATGCCTCAGCTTTTACCAAAACTTGGTAAATACGCTGATTCACTCAAACTTATTGAAGAAGAAAGTTCTGATGCGATGATGGAACTTGTTAGAGATGGAGAAGTTCCTTTAGCAATTATTGCCAGCGATTTTTCACCAGTGGATCCGTACCACATTATGCAAATTCCTCTTCAGCAAGAAGAGATGTCTGCTTGGGTTTCGTTAAATAATCCTTTAGCTAAAAAGAAACGTTTATTAATTAGCGACATTAAAAACACTTCCTGTATCTCTCTAGAGAAAGGATACCTTCACGAGCGTGTCTTTCAAAAATGGCTGGATGATAATCACATGAAAAAGCCCCAAGTTCTTTATACTAAAGAAATTCGGACTGCCGTATCGGTAGCTTCTTCAACTAATATGGTTGCTTTTATGAGTGATATTATTGTCCCAAAACATGCGCCACTTGTCAAAGTCCCAATTGAAAATGCTCCAAATATTTTAATCAG
>JBOFCV010000561.1:0-3931 GCA_051646305.1 Turicibacter sp. | reverse complement strand
AATAAGCAAACAAAAGTAGATATTAAAGTATAATCAGGATAATTTAATTCAAATAAGTTCAATTTCACCAGTAAATTGAAGTTATTTGAATGTAGATAAAAAAATAATGGAGGGAGTGAAAGTGATGCGATGTGTCGTTGGAATTGATGGCGGTGGGACAAAAACTCATTTAGTTTGTACAGATTTAAATGAGAATGTGTTGTGTGAAGTATTTGGCGGTGCTAGTAATTTATGCGCTAACCCGCTTAATAAAGTGAAACAAAACTTAACTGAACTACTTGAAAAGTGTAAAGGTGCAATCGATAGTGAATTTGAGATTGTATCTGTTTGTTTAGGAACGGCAGGATTGATTGCCAAAAATGCAAAAGAAGATTTGACGCAAATCTTAGCTGAGTGTACAAATTGTCAAACTATTACGATTGTTGGAGATATGGAAACTGCAATGGTAGCTAATTTAGATGATGAAGCGGGAATGATTTTGATTTCTGGAACAGGCGCCATTGGTTACGGCATGACGACTCGTGAAAATACGTATCGTAGCGGCGGATGGGGCCATCTTGTAGGTGATGAAGGAAGTGCCTACTGGATTGGTTGTGAGGGCGTAAAAGCGGCATTAAAGAGCTATGATGGACGTGCACCCAAAACGATGCTATATGAGATGTTTTTAAATAAATTAAATTGCGAGACACATCAACAGTTCATCTCTTTAATTTATAGTCAAGAGTTTAATAAAACGGAGATGGCAAAACTTGCAGTAGTCGTGGCACAAGCTAATGATTTAGGTGATGCTGTGGCTGAATATATTTTGCGTCTCGCAGCAACGGAACTCGCCTCTTTAGCTAGTTCTATTGTTAATAAACTCGGATTATCTAAACTTCCAACGTTTAAAATTGTATTAGCAGGTAGTGTTTTTTTGAATAACGACTTGGTAAAAAAATCTTTTAAAGGTAAAATTGAAGATAAGTATACACAAGCTGAAATTGTTGAATTAGAAGTTGATTCAGCTTATGGTGCTATCAAAATTGCACTTGGAGGATAACAACATGAACCATATAACGTTGAGAATAAGGGAAATCTATGAGGATTTAGATGTAACTGAACGAAAAATAGCTGACTATATGTTATTAGATTTAGATAAAATAATTGAATTATCAATCAAAAAATTATCAGAAGAAAGTGGAACAAGTCAGGCCGCTTGGGTTAGATTTTGTAAAATTATTGGTTATTCTGGCTTAAAAGAGTTGAAGAAAGATTACATTTTAAATATTCGTGGGCAAGTTAGTCAAAAGCCAATGGATAGTGAGTTAATGTACACTGATATACAAGGTTATGAATCTGTGGAACATATTATTAAAAATGTGAGTGAATATAATCAAAAGGCCATCTCTGATACGATGATGATCATTGATGCGCAAGCCGTAAAAGAAGCAGCAGATGTTTTGGGTAAAGCGCGACGTGTTTTATTTCTTGGGATGGGAGCGTCGTCACTTGTAGCTCAGGATGCTGCTTACAAGTTTTCACGTATCGACTGTATTAGTCAAGCGTTTATGGATTTCCACATGCAATTAACGACGATGGCACTACTTGGACCAGAAGATGTGGCGGTGTTTATCTCTTATAGTGGTCGCACGAAAGAGATGATTGAGTTTATGGAGATGGCGCGTGTTTCTGGGTGTAAAACGATTTGTATTACGAAATACGGAAAAACGCCGCTTAGTCAAATGGCTGATATTAGTTTGTCACTTAGTGCTCCTGAGATTGAGAAGCGTAGTGGGGCAATGGGATCTCGTATTGCTCAGTTGACAGTAGTTGATATTTTATTTACTTGTGTTGCGAATCAAAATTATGAGGAAATTAAACAAACACTAGATAAAACATCGAAAATAAATATTAAACACAAGTTATAAAATAGGTTAGACTAGACTTCTGTGTTATTAGGGAATGAACTTCTTTACTCGGGTTTTTTTTTAATGGGATGAGGCAATGACATAAAGAGATTAAAATCAATCCCTTCAATGGCATCTGTTTATTTTGTTTTAAAGACATTAGGAAAAAACAACTAAGTCTAGTAGCACTTAAAATAAAAGAGAGTATTTTGAATATTCTCTTTGTTTTTTTGTTATTTTGTAAAACGTTTACCCATCTTGAAATTTTATTTCAAGATAAAACAATATAAATGAAATTCTGTATTGACAACGGTTACATAAGTTGGTATTATAGGTTTATAAAGGAAATGAAAGCGTTATACTGAAAGGAATTAAAAGGAAGAGGGGTTGATACTGTGGCTATCGGATTAAAATTAAAAAATGATGCACTATCAAAAGAAGAGCAGGCTACACAAAGAAATAAAAAGTGGAAGAAAGTTAGAGCAAAATTATGGGCAGATCGCTATATGTACATTATCGTTTTGCCAGTTGTCGTCTACTTTGTTATATTCAAATACTTGCCAATGGCGTGGTTATCGATATCGTTCTATGACTTTAAAATATTAAAAGGCTTTGAGGGAAGCGAATTTGTTTGGTTTGAAAATTTTAAAGCCTTTCTTGATAATCCTGATTTCTTCAGGATCTTATGGAACACATTAAGTTTAAATGTTTATAGTTTAATTTTTGGGTTTACTGCCCCAATTATCTTTGCTATTTTGTTAAATGAGATATTTAGACCTAAGTTTAAACGAGTGATTCAGACAGTCAGTTATTTACCTCACTTCTTATCAATGGTAGTTGTGACAAGTATGATGACAACATTCTTATCGCCATCACTTGGAATCTTAAATAGTATTATTGAAGCATTCGGTGGAGATGCTATTTATTTCTTAGGAGAACCGAAATATTTTAGAACAATTATGATTGTTTCAGGAATTTGGCAAGGTATAGGGTGGGGATCAATTCTTTACTTATCTGCCTTAACTGGAATTGACCAAGAACAATATGAAGCGGCGATTGTAGATGGTGCGAGTCGTTGGCAACAAATACGACATATTACAATACCAGGTATTAGTGGAACGATTATTATTATGTTAATTTTACAAGTCGGAAGCTTGTTATCAGTAGGATTTGAAAAAGTTTATTTACTACAAAATGCACAAAACTTATCCGTATCAGAAGTTCTGTCAACTTATGTTTATAAGGTCGGAATTCAAAGTGGTAAGTTAAGTTTAGCAACAGCAGTTGGTTTATTTAACTCAGCCATTAGTTTCGTACTTGTTATGATTGCTAATAAAGTAAGTAGTAAAGTATCCGATACAAGTTTAATGTAAGGAAAGGGGGATTTTAAATGTCGATTCGAAATAAAAATAGTAAAGGCGAAAAAGTATTTGATACATTTAATCTAATCTTAATGATTGTACTCGGAATCTTATTTGTCTATCCAGTATTAAACGTACTTGCCATTTCAATGAGTGGAAGTGGACCAATCCTCCGTGGGGAAGTTACTTTTTATCCAATGGAATTAGATTTTAGCGGATATGACAATGTATTTGCTAATAAGTATATTTACTTATCATATGCTAATACAATCTTTGTTGCCGGAGTAGGGTGTTTATTAAGTTTAATTGCGATTAGTTTAGCTGCTTATCCAATGGCATTCGGAGATTTCTATGGAAAGAAAATTTATACCTTTATGATCCTGTTTACGATGTGGTTTGGTGGAGGAATGGTTCCAACTTATATCGTTATGAGTAAATTAGGACTTGTTGGAACACACTGGGCATTAATTTTAAACTTCTTAATGCCAGCCTACTATTTAATTATTCTTCGTAGTTTCTTTAAATCGATTCCATTTGCATTAATTGAGTCTGCAAGACTTGATGGTGCTAACGATATTCAGTGTTTATTCAAAATCGTATTACCATTATCAAAACCAGCACTTGCAACGATTGCATTGTGGGTTATTGTGGCTCACTGGAATGACTTTATGAATCCATTAATGT
>JBOFCV010000560.1:0-6056 GCA_051646305.1 Turicibacter sp. | reverse complement strand
ACAATGTAGGCTTCTTTTTTAGATGCAACCCCCATACGAAGCAACCCAATACTAGCACCAATTGCATCCACATCTGGGAAACGATGTCCCATGATGACCACACGATCACTATCTCGTACAAGACGTTCATAAGATTGCGCATTAACACGTGCACGAACACGATTACGCTTTTCAACTGGGTTTGTTTTCCCACCGTAGAATAAGAATTTATCTTCACTCGCAATTTTAATAGCGGCCTGATCGCCACCGCGACTTAATGCTAAATCTAGCATATAGTTTGCACGTTGACCAATCTCAGCAAAATCATCATATCCCGTCGCAATTCCCATACTCATTGTTAATAACACATCATTTTCTTTAGCTACTTCGCGAACGCGGTCAATGATCGTAAATTTCTTTTCTCTTAATTGTTGTAACACTTCATTTGAAAACATTAAAATAAATCGATCACTTGCCGTTGCACGAACTAAAATATTATGTTGATCCGCCCATTGCATGATGAGCGAGATAATTTTTCCATGCAATTCACTTTTCTCTTGTTCATTTAAATTATGGATGACTTCATCGTAATTATCCATCACTAAAAATCCAACAACAGGTTGTTCATCGATATAATTTTGACGAAGCTTAGCAAAATCGGTCCGATTAGTTAAATAAAGAATACGCTCTTCTTTATCATGAATAAATGAATAGGTATTCTCATCTAGTTGAATTTCAAATTCCGCTTCACCTTTTAAAATTTTATCATATAACTTTTGGTTAACAATTTGCAACGATGAACCAATTAGCTCATCTTCAAATACTTTTTTAGCAAATTGATTAAACCATGCAATTTCATATTTTTCATCGTATAAAAGAATTCCAAGTGGCAAGTCATTAAACACCTTTTCACCTGCATATTTAACACGATAGGTAATAGCCTCAACTTGTTTTCTAATTTTTGCTTTTGTATGATAGTATCCATTAACTTTATACAATGCATCTCCTACAAAATACAAAAAGATGATTAATGAGAATAAGTCATTTTGCATGAATGCATAAATTCCTGACATGATGATAAAACTTCCTGAAATGATTACATACCAAAAATGATCTCGGTATTCGCCCCATAACTTTTGATCTTTTTTCATGTCAATCACCTTCTTTCTATTATGACTCTGTTAAATTAAAACGTGAACGATAATCAAATAGTGCATCCATCATTCCAATCATCGAAACAAATAAACTTAAATTTGAGAATAATGCAAACACGATAACAGCCATTCCCAATCCTTTTTGTTTACGTTGTTTAAAGAACCCTGAAATGACAATAAATCCTTGCACCATAAATAAAAGGTTCAATAAAATCATAATGTTTAGCAAAATAACGCTTAGACCTTGATTCTTAATAAAAATAGAAGCAAAGTTAGAAACAATTAAAATGATGGCAAGCATTGATCCTAATTGGAAATCTGCAAAAATTTGAGAACGTATTTCTGCTAGTTTCATACGATTGACTAACATACACCCCACTTTATCTATAATAATTGAATTCACCCCTCCAATAATTAAAAGGAATGTTGGCATTAAAAGTGGAATAAATGTTAGCATCGGTTCAAAAATGTTTGTTGCCTTAGTCATCAAATCCTCTGATAAAAATGGTAGTTCATTCATGAGGGCCATAGATTCATTCACCATATCAATCATCATCTGTGACATACTCATTCCAGCAATCAGCTGTGTTGTCAGTGGTAATGCAATTAAAAAGACAATAGCTGAATTAATAATGCGTTGCCAGTACGGCCATTCTTTTTTCATCCCTATTGCAAGAATTATTCCACTTAATCCATATGTTACAGTTGTGATTAAACCAAAGATTGATCCAATTAAATACGAACCTAATAGACAGCCAATAAACAGCCAAATTAAGTCTGTTATTTTGGGATTCACATGATGGTAAATAATAAATGGAACCGGTAAAAGGAATGTAATAAATCCTGATAAGATTCCGACGTTATATAAAATAAAAAAGACTAAATAAATTGCCATCATCATCGCTGCATTGACAAGCGATTTGGTATTCATTTCAAGTACCCCCTTAAGGTAAAGTTATTACTCTATATTATATCACATTTAAAATTTTGTAGAAATCCCTTCTATATATGAACCGATAAATAAACTAGATATTGTGTTGCAGCCTATAAAGCTTAAACACCCCGGTATCAAGACAACATAGCAGTAATCGTTTTTAAAATCCAAAGAACATACGAAGTCTTATATATAGTATAGCATTTTTTGCTAACTTTTATCTATCGAACCCTACCTTTTAATGGATTAAATTTAATCAAAATAATCTAATCGTTTGTTGAATAAAAGGAAACACCATTTATGCTAAACAAACACCTTTACATGCAATAGGTAAGCTATGTAACTTCTCCTGTGGATAAATTGCAACTAGCGTCTTTTTCTATAGATAAAAAATTTCCATCACTCTATCTTATTCAGATTCCCTCATTTTTAGAATTCAAATATTTTCCCTTTCTAACGCAACACGATTTACTAGACAACCAAAAAACCTCCCAACACATACGTGTTGGGAGGTTTTTAACTTAATAGTATTAAGTTACTGGGCCCTGATACCACTCATCTTACAAGAAGATGTCATCAGTCAGATTTATAACTAAATCTTTAGGTATCGTCTGATGATTAATAAAGGTTTATATATGCTTTGACTACTGTCAAAAAAAAGGGCGCATAACGCGCCTCTTAGTAAACAATCTCTTATTACTATTCTGCAGAGAATGGTAATAATGCCATGTGACGAGCGCGTTTGATAGCAACTGTTAATTCACGTTGGTATTTAGCGCTAGTTCCTGTTACACGACGAGGTAAGATTTTTCCACGATCCGAAATGAATCGTTTTAATAAATCTACATCTTTATAATCGATTTTCGTGATTTTGTTAGTTGTAAAGAAACAAACTTTACGACGACGACGTCCTCCACGACGAAATGGTGCTGCAGCCATGATAGTTCCTCCTTCTTTGGTTTAAATTTTTAATATTAAATATTAAAATGGTAAATCATCATCTGATATATTAATAGTTGAGCTGAAATCCGGCTCGTTATTAAATGAAGATGACGGATTAGGAGTTGGATTTGAATACTGGTTTCCACCAAAATTGTTAGCTGCAGGTTGACTTGGGAATGCTGGTTGCCCACCATAACCTCCGCCAAATCCTCCACCAAACTCAGATGATTGACCCGAGAAATTCGATCCATTTCCACGATCTTGAGATGCCGAACGAGATTCTAAGAATTGAACAGTGTCACAGACAACGTCCGTAGTATAACGTTTCGTTCCATCCTGAGCCGTATAACTACCCGTTTGAATACGTCCTTCCACTCCAATAAGAGATCCTTTACGTAAAAACTTCGCCATATTCTCAGCTTGGGCACGCCACGCAACACAATTAATAAAATCTGCTTGACGCTCTCCATTTTGAGAAGTGACTGTTCGATCAACCGCAATACTGAAACGTAAGTTAGCAGTACCATTTGTAGTATACTTTAGTTCAGGATCACGAGTTAATCGGCCCACTAAAACAACTCGATTAATCATTGCAATCACTCTCCATTATTTATTATTTTGTATCTTCTTTAATAGCGATGTAACGGATAACGTCTTCGCTGATTCCAGCTAAACGATCGAATTCGTTTTTAGCTTCGATTGAAGCATTTACAGTTAAAACAACGTAGTAACCTTTAGTGAAATCTTGGATTGCGTATGCTAATTCGCGCATACCCCATTCTTTCGATTCAACGATTTCAGCGTCCATTTTAGTGAACATTTCGTTAAAGTTAGCGATTACTGCTTTGCGTCCTTCTTCTTCTAAATTAGGACGAATAACGTACATAATTTCGTATTTTCTCATTATAGTGCACCTCCTCTTGGTCTAGACGGCCCTGCTGGGCAAGGAGTAATAATCATTACTCACAGTGTCATATTATAGCACAACAAGGCATCCGATTGCAACATTAATTCGTATAATATTCTGTTTAGGTTAAAACTACCATAAACAAACGATAATTGGAATCCCTTGCTTACCCTGAACCATCTTCTATTATGATTGTCTTCGTTTTATAATTTTAAACTATTAAATCTGATATTCTTTATTAAACGTTGAATCTGAATAACATAACATCTCCATCTTGGGCGATGTATGCTTTCCCTTCCGAACGATAACGACCTGCTTCACGTGCTGCTAACTCTGATCCATATTTTAATAAATCATCATATGAAACTGTTTCTGCGCGAATGAATCCACGTTCGAAGTCACTATGGATAACTCCAGCACATTGTGGAGCTGTCATTCCTTTGATGAATGTCCAAGCGCGAACCTCTTGTACACCTGCTGTGAAGTATGTTGCAAGTCCTAATAAGTCATAAGCTTCACGAATTAGTTGGTCTAATCCACTTTCTTGAATTCCTAATTCTTCTAAGAATACTTGTTTTTCTTCATCTTCTAATTGAGAAATTTCTTCTTCAATACGTGCACAAACTTTAATCACTTTTGCGCCTTCTTTAGCTGCATATTCTTTTAATGCGACAACATGTTCATTGTCTTCTGCACCCATTAAATCATCTTCACCTACGTTTGCTACATATAAAATAGGCTTTAACGTTAATAATTGTAAATGTTTAATCGCTGCTAATTCATCTTTATCTAATTCTAAAGAACGTGCTGGTAATTCTTCATCGAAAGCAACTTTAACTTTTTCAAGAACTTTCGTTTCTTCTTTTGCATCTTTATCCCCTGATTTAGCTTGTTTTCCTAAACGTGCTAAACGACGGTCAACTTGCTCCATATCAGCTAAGATTAATTCTAAGTTGATAACTTCAACGTCACGAACTGGATCCACATTTCCTTCAACGTGAATGATGTCTCCATCTTCAAAACAACGAACAACTTGTGTAATCGCGTCTACTTCACGAATGTTTGCTAAGAATTTGTTTCCAAGTCCTTCACCTGTACTTGCACCACGTACAAGACCTGCGATGTCTGTAAATTCAAAAGTTGTTGGAACTGTTTTTTTAGGTTTTACAAGTTCCGTTAATTTATTTAAACGATCGTCTGGTACTTCAACAACCCCAACATTTGGGTCAATTGTTGCGAACGGATAGTTTGCTGCTTCAATTCCTGCTTGCGTAATTGCATTGAATAACGTTGACTTCCCAACGTTAGGTAAACCTACGATTCCAGCTGTTAATGCCATTTCAACACGTCCTTTTCTATCACTAGTAATACCTGATTTTTGTCATTAAAAATACCTAGCTTCATATCCTTTGAGAACAAAAACTAGGTGCCGACAAGTTTTACTTGCCATATACCTTTTTATTTTACACTATTTCTGATATTTTAGCAAAATGTAATCGTTGGATGTCATTTAGTGTTATCAAAAATTAGACGTTATACACCAAATAGAAATAATATGGCAACTCTATTTAATTTCATATTTTTTAACGGTCCCCCAAAGCACCTCATTATTTAAGGTTTCAACCCGCTACTTACCCCTGTGTCACCCGTCTAGTGAATCCGACTCGGATAAAATCATTTTAGGGCGTTAGATAAGTGACTCTCGATTTTTTCTAAGAAGCTGTGACTTCACCCTAGAATTGTTATTATCAACCCAAAAAGATGAGGTGGGTCTTTTGACTTCTAATTTTGCAGAAAGCATTAAAGAATTTAAAAATGAAGTAAACTTGAGGGCACACTTGAAGCGACCCTTAAAGCTACTAAAAATCTGTTAACACATTTAGATGATGCCACAATTTCAGAGACACCTGGACTTTTTGTTAGAGATCGTTCAAGAACTTCGTAATCAACAGCTAACTAAATAATAATGTAACGACAAAGGGACTATCTCAACTAAAGATAGCCTCCTTGTTTTTATCTAGCTAAGATCTCTCCAAACAGGAATTTCAGCTTCAAATACCTGTGAATCCAAAAGCGATTGATAATTCGTTACTTCATACATTTGGACAACGTGCTCCCCGCTCTCACCTTGACGCTTGAT
>JBOFCV010000552.1:0-1677 GCA_051646305.1 Turicibacter sp. | reverse complement strand
GATCAGACCAATAAACTTGACGAAATCAGTTATACCAAGTGAGTCCGCAAGCTTCTCTAATTTAACTCGCAAAGGCCCATCACCAATAATAATCAATTTGGTGTTTTTATCTCTAGCGTGAACGTATGAAAATGAATTTAATAGTTTTTCATGATCCTTTTCAGGTGAAAGTCTTGCAGCATTAACAATCAACTTAGAATCACCAATCCAATCTAAAACCGCCGTATCACATAGCTCTCTAGACATTGATATAATCAGGTCACCATCAATATTATTATCAACCTTATAAAACTTGGACTCTTCGATAGAGAACAGATTATTTAACCTGAGTTTATTGGCGTCACGCACACCATCTGAAACAGAAATCAATCTGTCGTAATTATGATATTGTGTAATAACACCACGAAGGTAAGGAAAGCGAGTCTGCATTTCATGATACATTTCGCTATGTAAATAAACAGCCTTCTTGGCGACTTCGATATTCCCAAAAAAAGAAACCCAGAATGGAGCATAACCTTCAAAGTTTACACAAATATCCCATGCAGCACTACCGAATAAACGTAAGTACTCACGTTTAAATGCTAAGTCTCTCAACTCGTGCATTTCTGAACTACGAAGTTCATTACGTTGTTTAAAACGGTTATTAATCCACAATTGCTCAAGCGTCTCAGAAAAAACACCGACGTAGCCTAATAATTTAATATCACCAGAAAGTAACTTGAGTTTTTCGATTCTTTCTGGATATACCTGTATGGATTCGGGTTGAACCATTAAACTAATAGAGTACTTATTTGATATAGCATTAGCTAAACTGATAAACGATGATGTAATTCCGTTCGGAATAAAGTGACCAGCAAAGAATAATATATTTTGTTTATCAGAAGAAGGAAGTTGCACACAGTGACTAGTATCATCTTTTAACAAAAAATTGACTGCGCGCTGAGTAGAGTTGCCATCTTCATGGCAACAAAAACGCTCAATTGCCGCATCATAAACTTCAGTAGATATAGGATTAAAATCTAAAACATCATGAACAGAAGATTTTACAGCGTAAATGCTTTCACATAACACGCCTGGAAGCTCACTAAAATCAAAATACAACCCACCACGCTCATCAATATATTCCTGCCTATCATAGGCATAAAAAATTATTGGCTTTCGAGCAGGCAAAAAGTCAAAAAAAACCGATGAATAATCAGTTATAAGAACATCAACTATAGACAACAAGTCATAAGTATCCAGTGACGGAGGGACCATGCTTATAGGAAAATTAGAGACAGCCAGCTCTTTTTCCTGTAAATGATGCCCCCTGAATAATAGTGAATAATGGTCATCAGTAAGCATAGATAAATCGTTTATCAATTTATCCACATTGGTCTTAACCGTTGCGAAAGTTCCTCGCCAAGTAGGAGCGTAAAGGATTACAGGTTTATTAATTTCTATACCCAAACTACGCTTTATAGCTTCTTTACTTTTTTTGTCTTTATTGAGCATACGGTCTATCCGAGGGTAGCCAGTTTCAGCAATAAGCCCTCTATACAAATCATTTATATCATGACGCTCGATCAGTACGGTGGTAGTATGGGAGTTTGGGCTAATAATATGAGTTGCATGCAAAAAGTTTCTTGCCGCATTTCTATGCTCAACAACTTTCCCTGGATGCTGTAGATCTTTTCC
>JBOFCV010000494.1:0-8299 GCA_051646305.1 Turicibacter sp. | reverse complement strand
ATATGAATCATGTCAGGAGTTACTTTGAGAAAAATAGATCTTAGTTGATGGATTTATCATTTGTTAATAAAGGATGGACGGATGATAAACCAATAGAGGCAGGAACATAATCCAGCAAGCACAATAAAGATTGCAGTTGTTTGGTTAGGAAAGTTAAAGAAAAGGTAATCGATAATAAAGTAGATGATTCCCACAATTGAATAGAGAATCACAAATATAAAATCACATTTTTTAAATAGGGGACCTCCTTTTTAAGAAACTAAGTATAGACTTTGAGAGTATTGTGCAAAAAAAAAAAAAGATAAATTTTTTTTATATAAAGTTTAGTTGTTAATGGATTCTAAAAAGGTTGTCCCAAAGCGGACAATCTTTTTGTATGGATGGAAATAAGTAGCTAATTTCATGAGTGACCACACCAAATCCCACTTTATCTGTATTTAATTTATAGATAGGAAAGGGAAAAGGTGAAAATAAAATGAAAATATTAATGTTAATGGCGTTGTTGGTGATGATTGATTTTATGACAGGTTACACGAGAGCTTATATGAAGCGGGAGCTGAATAGTTCGGTTGGATTAGATGGCTTGATTCGTAAGGGGATGATTTGTTTTGCGATGATGGGATTTATCGTGTTCGATTATATCGCTTCGTTTAATTTAATTTCAATGTTACCAGAGGCTGTGCGAGAATGGTTACAAAGTAGTGATGTGATTCAGATGGGATTATCAGATATCATGGGAATTGGAATAATCTTACAAGAAATGACGTCGATTCTTGAAAATCTTCATCAGTTAGGTCTCCCTCTTCCGCGGTTTGTCACTTACCGAATTCAGCGGATTAAGGAAAGTTATTTAAATGAGGAATAAGGTGGGGTATTAATAGATGCCATGTTTATTTACAGCGATGTGAGGCTATATTTTGCTGCTATTTTTGATAACAGATAGGATGACATTAAAAGAAGAATGAATGTCTTGTTTGGGAGCGTCATTCTTCTTTTTGGTTTAGGTTCAGTGTTAAGAATCACATTCTGGGCGTTCAAATAATTCACGGATATTTTTATAGGGGCCGAAAACAACTAAAATGTCATCTTGTTGTAAGACAGTACTACCCAAAACATTTTGAATGACTTTTCCATCCCGAATAATGATTAAAATCAAAATATTATATTTAACTCGGAAATTAGAATCACTTAGTTTTCGATTTTTAAAACAGGGTGGGACATTTTTTAAGTTAACTTCTACCATAGCCATGGAATGATATTGATCCATAAGTAGTAAGGGGTTTGATTTTTCTCCAAACATTAATCGATTTCCGATGTTTTCAATGAAGCGATCAAATCGTTGTTTGACCCAAATGTTTTTCCGGATTAAGTAGATGAGTGAGATGAAAATGAGAAGAGCGATGCAAACAAATAACATATTTGTTAGTTCAATATTTTTTAATTCCATAAAAACGTTAACGACAGATGAAACAATGGTGACGGTGAAGGAATAGCCAAACAGCATGGTGGCACGTGCAAGTTGGCGTCTTACTTTTGAGCCCGTAATAATTTCACTTTCTTGTGTGGTAAATCCTGAGTTAGTTAACAAAGAAATGACTTGAAATTTAGCTTTTTCTTCAGTTAATCCTGTTAATCTAAATAAAACAGTAAATATTTCGATAATCATCAGATAAACGGAAATAAAACAGATAAATAAAAGAAATGATCCCACAAAACTCATATGCTCCCCCCTTTTAGCGTATATAGATGGGTCCTCTCAAAAAATAATCAGGTTAATGTTTAGTGATTAATTTTAAATAAGTTGATAACTTTTTTTATACTATACTATATGATTTCTATGTTTTATTAGTACCAGTGGAGGGAGGTAAAAAAGCATGGTTAATCTTTGGGTGTATCTTAATTTGTAAATGGAAAATCTAAGTTAAAATAGTAAAGGGGCTTAGATTCAAATAACGGTTAAAAAGAGAACAAAAAAGGAAAATACATTCGTTTTTAGCGAGATGTCTTTTCCTTTTTTATTTTTAAAGAAAACCTGCATAAATAATGAATCATAAGTAGTGTGGGAATCAAGATGAAAAATCCTTGAAATCTTTCCCAAAGTTCAGCCCAAAATAACGTGAATTCTCCTGAAACTAGATATTCAATATATTCTTTTATATTTAGCACTCCGATGAGTAGTGCCATATACAGAGCGTTGAGCGGGATTTTTAAGCCAATCGTTTTATCCGGTTTTAACGAATAGTTAATTTGAAAACAGATGGCTGTAATTAATACAAATGGTACGACTATAATTGAATTACCCCGCACAAAAAGTACGGGGCGTTCTCGACGCATTCGTAAAATAAGCACTCGATCCCCTCTTATTAGACTATTACGTTCACTTATACTATAGAGTTAGTTTCTGCTATTCTCAATAAAAAATCCAATATATTCCTAAGTTTAACGCGTTATGAGGATTAGGATGAGATCTACCAATAAATAATAGTGTAATAACCTTAACACAAGCAATCAATTGGGCGTTTACACTGACACATAAAGCACACTAGGCATATATAATATAAGGCAGGTTTATTTTGATAAAAAGGAGTGATGTGAAATGCCTTATATTGTTGTAGATGCTGGACATGGGGGATATGATAATGGTGCTCGCTATTTTGGGTACAATGAAAAAGATATTACCTTGAGAGTATCAAAAAAAGTGGCAGCGAGATTAAGACAGTTAGGATTTGAAGTAACCCTAACACGTGAAACAGATGAGTATGTTGGAAATGCTTCAGCTAGGGGGCGTGAAATTGCGGCACTTCAGCCAGATTTCGCAATTAGTATTCATGTAAATAGTAGTGGGGGGCAAGGGTTATTATCAGGAGCTGAAATTATTACCCCACTAGGTAAAAGTGTAGCTAGGTTTGAATATTATTTAACAGAAGAATTAAGCAAGTTAAATAACTTCCGTGAGGTTTATTCAAGAGCTTCAGGTGGCGATGTGTATGTTCGTGAAATCAATCCTAAAACCCTTCGTTTTTATGACACGTATGATTTAACAAATTATTATGGAATTATTCGTGAAGCTTGGAAAGGTGGCGTTCCTCTAGATATTATTGAGATGTTTTATCTAGATAATGAAGAAGACCTTTATACCTTTTTAAATCAAGAAGACAAATATGTAGAAGCAATTGTAACAGCGATGGCTAAAGCGTTCAATATGAAATATACACGTGAAGATCCGACAGAAGAAAATCGAACAGATATCATAAATACGACACAAGATTCGTATTATCGTGTGGTATGTGGTGCCTTTTATGATATTCAAGATGCAAAAGAACTACAAAAGAAGTTAGCTGAGAGTGAATACGAAGATGTGTGGATTCAACAAGTTCCGATAAAATAAGATAAAATAGCCACGATAACGGAAGAAGTTAGGGTGGCTATTTTGTTTTTACTTAAAAAAAGGAAAATATAAGCTATGAAATTTAGGAATTATATTTTAATAATGAATAAAATGTCACCCTGTGATATACTTTTGTTATATAAAAATGCAGATTGACTTAGTTTATTTATGGGGGAGAGTGATTTTAATTGGAGTTTGAAATAATGGTGAGAGAGCTGATATCGAGTATAGCCATCTTAATTTCAGCTATTTTATTAATTAATATTTCATTTTTAGGTAAAATTCTACCCGAAGAAGCTAGATTGAGAGAAAGCATTTTAATTGGATTTGCCTTTGGTATCACGACGCTTATCTGTAATGGATTAGGAATCACACAGGTATTTGTAATTACCGTCGCGATGATTTCACTTCTCATCATGCTCTCGTGCTTTACAGGAGGGAGTATTGCAGGGATTATTACGACAGTTATGTATATAAGTTTCTTGATTTTTAAATTTGGAGTTGGTGGCCACTACATCACGACCATCTATATGGGTCTATTTTTTGTTTTAGGAAGCAGTATACTCGTCATTTACATGGGTGGACCCAAAAAAGAGATATGGGTAAAACTAGTGAAAATCGTTCTCATGATTGTCATTACAGGGTTCTTAGTTTTAGATACATTCGAACATATGATGCCATTTGCTTTATTATTTATGGCACTTGGTTACTTAATATACATTCTGATTTCATATATTGAACAAATTCATAGCGTCTATGCGCAACATATTTTACAAGCGAATCATGATTTTCTAACCGGACTTAGTAATGTTAGAAGCTTGGATAAAAATTTGGCGCCGCTTATCTTTCAAGCTAGACAAAATAACACACCACTATCTGCACTCATGTTAGATATCGATTACTTTAAAAAAATTAATGATACTCATGGGCATGAAGCAGGTGATATTGTCTTACAAGAATTAGGAAGTATGTTAAGGTTCTGTTGTCGTACCAATGATTTAATCATCCGTAAAGGTGGCGAGGAATTTTGCATTATCCTACCGCATTGTGATGAAGAAACAGCTATCAAAATAGCTGAAAGAATTCGAAAAGAAGTAAAGTTTTATCCTTTTAAATTACCTTCAGGAAAACAAATTCATGCGACTATTTCAATCGGTGTTGCAACCTTAAATGAAAGAGTAGAGCAACCTAATGATTTAATTAATTATGCAGATAAGGCCCTTTACGAAGCTAAAAAACTGGGACGCAATCGCGTGGTAACATATGTGAAGCAGATTCAGTAGAGTCTGCTTTTTGTCTGCAAAATAAGCGTCATATGTTATAATAAAATCATCTTAAATACACGTGGAGACTCTTATATGAAAAGAAATGAAGTATTAAACGTTGGAGGTTTCGAAATCCAAATCGAACGTAAAAAAATAAAAAACATCTATCTAAAAGTAAAGCGTAATGGTGATATTGTACTTTCAGCTCCCACTCGAATCGAGATGACTTATTTGGAACAATTCATTCAATCTAAATTAAGTTGGATTCAACAAAAAAAGAAAAACTATGAGCAACGAGAACAAAAAGGTGCGATCCCAACCGAGAAAAATGATTCATCTGTGTATCTCTTTGGTGAGAAACTAATCAAGTTACCGATTAAAGCAACAGCGCATCACATTAGTGTGGAAAGCCCCTATTTAAAACTGTATTATCCCCCACAGACGAGTGAGGAGATTCAAGAAGCAAAGCTTGAGAAGTGGTTGTTAGAACAATTAGACAAACAAATTAAGCGTGATCTCATGACTTACTGGCATTACTTTAAAGCACAAGGTATTTCCCCTGTTGAGATTAAATACCGAAAAATGAAGGCAACCTGGGGCGTTTGTCGCCCCACTAGACGTAGTCTTACCTTTAATAAAAACCTGGTTCATTGCCATCCAAACTTTATTGAATACGTTGTGGTTCATGAATTGTGTCACCTCATTCATCCCAATCACGGGCAACAATTTTATGAGCTAGTACAACAGCTCTTACCTCAATGGAAAACATACGCCAAGCGATATAAATAAACGTAAAATTACCCTGCCCAATTGATGAGATAAGTGGGACCTGAAACCGGGTAGGACAATTCCAAATGGAACTGTCCTACCCGGTTTTTTTATTAGCATCGACTGTTTAAAACCATTATAATATCAAGATAATTTTTAAAAGACAACAAATTAAGTTATTTATATGTTATCGGCTAGACTAGCAGATTTACTTTGTTTATCTATGCGGTGTTGGCGATAGAGCGGGTCATGATTTTACTATTAAGGTAGTAGAGAAAATAATTTATTTCTAAAAAATGGAATTTAATGTATAATTAAGTTAAAAGGTGGTGTAAAGATGGGGGCGTTTATCATTGAGAGTGTAGACCATGGAAATGTTGATGACGTGATCATCACACAAATCGCGCATGTTTTAACGTATGAAGTGCCTCAGTCATTTGAAACGTGTAAGGATAACTTAAATGAGTGGTTTTATGATGAGATTCCTGGTGAGAAAATGACAATCATTGCAACAATAGATGATGAAATTGTGGGAATCGTACGTTTTTGGAAAACACCATACTACCAAGATAAATGGTTAATTGAAGGTTTAAAAGTGATGCGCACGACAAGAAGACAGGGAATTGCGACAAAGATGATTCAATATGGAATCACGCAATTTCGTGAAAAGACAAGTGACGACTTATTTGTAAATATTGCAAATTATAATATCGCGTCACAAAAATTACATCAAAAATTAAACTTCATCAAATGTATGAATGGCGGGGTCAATAGTTTAGGTCATGCTTGTGATTATATTGAACACTATCAATATAACGGATAAGTTTGGGATAGAAGAAACACACTAGAAAAGTTTTTAAATGAAGATCGACTGCATATAATGGTATAAAATCGAAGTGTGGAGGGGTTTTGATGAAGAAAATTTTATGGGTGATGGTGTGTGTGATGTTGGTCGGATGTGGAGCGCAAAAGTTGAGTGAGGGATTTAGTGAAGAAGAATTGAGAGTGGCGGCAGAAGCTATCATTTACGATTTTAATAACAATGCGTATGATGAGGTCGTGGCGAGAGGAAATGAAAATTTACAATCACAACTTTCATCGCAGCAGCTAGAGAAGGCATGGAATATGGTAGGAAGCGATTTGGGGCAATACAAAGAGTTGGTAAATATCGTTTTTGTTGAGCGAGATGATATCGTATCTGTTGTAGCGGTTGCCAAATATGAAAATAAAAAGGTCCAATTTACGCTATCGTTTGACAGTGAGATGAAGTTAGCAGGGGTCTATATTAAATAGGGAGTAGTTGAACTAAACTAACTAAGGGGTGAAGCAATGAGTCGTAAGAAAAGAAAGTTTAAGTTGCTATTAGCGCTCATTATGATGACAGTGGCGCTGGTAACGGGGTGCTCAAAGGTAGATAAAGAGATTTTAGTACCAGCATATGCGACAATCGATGAGTATATCGCTTGGGGAAATAAGCATGATGTGACGATTCGGTTGATTGATTCAAAGGAAGAAGTGGTTGAACTAACCAATTATGGATCAATGCTTAGAATTACTTCAGGAAGTATTTTTCCTGGAGAGACGTTAGATATTGTGGTTTGCCCAAGAGGATCTAGCTGTAAGCTAATCATGGGAAATGATCCAATGAAGAATTTTACACCTAAACTTAATTAGAAAAATTAGGATAACTTGGGGATGGAAATTAGTTTAGTCAGTTAAAATAATAAAGAAAATGGTGGATTGTATGTTTTTCAAATCAGCGATGTGGTTGCTTCTATTTTTTTAGTTGTTATTTTTACTATCGCAGGATTACCCATGATCATTTTTTATTGGGATATTAGTAACGATCTAATCGGGAGAATCGTAACAATGAGTGTTTATCTATTTCTGATGTTACACCTGTATGTTATTAAAAAATATAAAAAAATCAATTTAATAACAACCTTATCGTACGTGAAAAATTTTGATACGGAAAAGTATGGCGATGATTATTTAACTTATTTATTTCATTCAAGTTTAATTTTATTTTTACCCGTTTTAAGTTTTTCAATGTTTCTTCCTTATTTAAAAATTGAAACGCCATTTGATTTTTGGTTGTTATTCGGATTCTTATTTGTATGAATTGGAATGGGCTATAAAAAATCTCAGAGGCTTCAATTATTAGGGTAGAAAGAAATGCGAGTCCAATCTATTTTGTTTGATAATGAGTAGCCAAATCATTATGAATGATACCAAAGAAGTGTTGAAGGAATTTTTCCTTTAGCACTTCTTTTTTTAAATAGCTAAATACCCGAAATATGTTTGATATTGTCACATTCGCGTCACATAGGTGTGGTATTATTTTAATGAATCAAGCGATATGAGCATGAATTCATCTTTGAAAAGAGATATAAATAGAAATTTTAAATGATTAAGAGACATGCGCTAGAATGAAAAAAATTCTTTGAAAAATCAGTGTATAAAGACATAGAGGAGGTCATATTTTGAAAGCAAAAACAAAAAGGAAAAGGGTCAAATATAGAAAGTTTAAGCGTAACGTGGGGTGTCTTGGCATCGTGCTGGTGCTGATTGCGTCCGTTTGGGGAGTTGGCAAGTATCAAGCGTATCAAACCGAGCAGTCAAGGATGCGCGATCTGGCGAAGGAAAACTTGGATTTGGCTTTTATTGTGAATACCGTGGATGAAATCGGTGGAGAGGAACTTCAATTGAATTGGAAAGAAATAGTGGCTATTCTTGGGGTGGAGAAAGATAATGTCGTGTCGGGGATTGGGTATGATGAGCTCATTCGTGTTTCCGATTTATTTGTTGAAGGTAATCGGGTTAAATCGTTTAGGGAAGCACTGGCTAGTTCTAACTTTGAACTCAAGGATGTAGAACG
>JBOFCV010000472.1:0-6007 GCA_051646305.1 Turicibacter sp. | reverse complement strand
TATGAGCAAGATAATTCTAAGGAGGTTGACAAATAATGAGTTACGAAAAGCAAACTTGGAATCAATATGATGAATTAAAAACAGAAGAAGAGAATATTAAAAATGGTGCTGTTGTAACTGATAATCGTATGAATCATATTGAAGAAGGTATTTATTCACATACGATAGATAAAAATAACCCTCACAAAGTCACGGCTGCACAAGCCGGGCTTGGCAACGTTAAAAACTTTGGTTTAGCTACAGAAGATGAGGCTAAGCAGGGAATTAGCAATGCTAAATATATGACTCCCAGCCTTACTCAAGCAGTATTATCAGCTAATATTAATTCAATCGCCTACGCCAACAGCGCAGACGGCACGGACGGCTTCACGACTGTTTATCCGAATTTGAATTTATTAACTGACACTAGAGACTTTATCAATAAGAATTTAGCAGGAAATAATCAAAAAACTAGTATAGTATCTCCTAGTAGTAAAGTACTGAAAGATGGAAATGATACTTATTTAAACTTTATTTCTACAGCTAATGGTCAAGATTGGTTCAGAGCTTATTTGGTGTCTAATTGGAGTACTACCCCACCACCAGATTTTATCAATGCCAATATACTTCCTAATACAAAATATACTTTTAGTTTTTGGGCTAAAGGGACTGGAAGCCATATAGCTTATGCTTGGAACGCTTGGACTACTCCTTCCAATACTAGCACTACTTTTACCCTTACCAATGAGTGGAAATATTATAGCTTTACGGTAACAAGTTCTGCAACTATTCCAGTAAAAGATGTTGAGTTTTTCTTGCGGAGTGTCGCAACAGGAACAGAAATTAATCTTAAATATCCTAAAGTTGAACCAGGTTCAACCGCCACTCCTTGGATGCCCTCAGCCAGAGAAGTTACAACTGCTGACTGGCCGAAGTACATAGGCTTCAGCAACACTGTAAAAACAAATAAGTCTGCTAGCGATTATACTTGGTTTCCCGTTAAAGATCCAGAATTAACAAATAAAGTTGATTCTCATGTCAACAATAAGGCTAATCCTCATTCAGTGACTGCAGCACAAGTTGGGGCTTATTCTAAAGATGAATCAGATCAAAAATTAGCAACACAGAAACAAGTGATAGATTCTCATGTCAATAACAAATCTAACCCACATGCAGTAACAGCGAGTCAGGTTGGGGCTTATACAAAAACGGAGTCTGATTCAAAACTGACAGATTTATCAAATAAAGTTATCGCAAACAAAGGGAACCTAGCAAGTGGAACTGATTTGGATAATGTAATTGATATTGGTACTTACCGAATTGGAGGACTTACTGGAGGAACAGATATTATTAATGTACCTTCTGAACGTTCTGGTACAACTATATATGCCTATTTAACAGTCAGCGGAACAACGACTTCAGTAGTTCAAGAACTGATAGTATATGATTCAAAAACTGTGTCACAAATTTACAGTCGTTCTCGTTCTGGCAGCACTCCTACTTTCAGCCCTTGGTCAAAAACTGTAATGGCTGATGATTCTGGGAAAGTTACTATTAAGGACTTAGTAGTTACGGCAACCGTTAAAACAGTTTCAATTTATAATGGTGGTGGACAAATCATATTAACACGTATGGGGCCAATGGTTCAAGCAGATATTAGATCTATGCCAGCTATCCCCGCAAATACTACAATTTCTGGAGTTATTCCAGACGGATATAAACCAGCAGCTGATTATACATCGATAACGCATAGTAATAATAGACTTATTTTTTACGCGAATGGTAGTATCAAACCTGACAATAATGCCATGGTGTCAGATAATGGTTACTACTCATGTAGTTGGGTAACAAAAGATGCCACACCAACAACTTAGAATGGTTTAAAAAGTAGAAAGTAAGGTTTATGGAGTTAGAAAAAATTGTTGAACAGCATGAAAGTCAGCTTCAACAACACAGCAAGGACATACAACAGCATAGTAAGGAACTTGCTCGACTTAGTGACATGTCAGTTGTAATGCAAAGCACTATTAATGAGGGATTAGCAAGAGTTGACGAATCAAATCGATTTTTGCGAGAGCAAAACAGGGAACAGCTTAAGCAAAATAATGAAATTTTCCAAGCTGTGATGGGAATCAATGAGAGCAAAGAAAATAAGGAATATGAAGCTAGAATGATGACCCGTAAAAATATGTGGCGAGCAATATTTGCGGTAGGCGGATTCGTAGGTGGATTTATTCTAGCCTATTTCAAAATTCAATTTTAGAGGGAAAGAAAATGATTTCAAATGACAAAGTTTATAACATTATTAAATGGACTGTTTTAACAGCCCTACCAGCACTAAGTGTTTTTATTGGAGTAATTGGTAAAGCTTACGGTTGGGGTGGAACTGATTTAGCTATCATTACTTTGAATGCATTCACGGTATTCTTGGGAACATTGGCTGGAGTAAGTGCTGTTAAATATAATAACCAGCCCAATGATACGGAGGAAAACAAATGAAAAAATTAATTAAAAAAGCTGCCATTGTAATGGTAGCTTTCTTTGTTGTCGCAGCAAGTGGTCCAGTATTTGCGGCAGTCGGCGACCAAGGGGTGGACTGGTCAAAATATAATGGAGACTATGGTAACTTCGGTTATGACCATGATAAATTCGCTTTTAGTCAAGTTGGTGGAACTTATGGCGGTTCATTCGTGGACCAAGCGACTTATTCAACACAAGTTGCATCTGCCATTGCTCAAGGTAAAAGAGCGCACACTTATATTTGGTATCAAGTCGGAGGTTCTCAAGAAGTAGCTAAAGCGGCACTTGACCGTTACTTGCCAAAAATTCAAACGCCTAAAAACTCTATTGTTGCTTTAGACTACGAAAGTGGAGCAAGTGGAGATAAACAGGCCAATACTGATGCGATTCTTTATGGAATGCGACGTGTAAAAGCGGCTGGATATACTCCAATGTATTATTCTTATAAGCCTTACACTTTGGCAAATGTCAATTATAAGCAAATCATCAAAGAGTTTCCTAACTCACTATGGATTGCGGCATATCCGAATTATGAAGTGACACCAGTTCCAAACTATAGTTTTTTCCCAAGTATGGACGGAATTTCGGTATTCCAATTCACATCAACTTATGTTGCTGGCGGGCTTGATGGAAATGTTGACTTAACGGGAATCACTGATAAAGGTTATGAAGACGGAGACGCTACTAAACCTGATACTGATACACCAGCCACTGATGACGGTAAAGATGCCAACGAAGTGACACCAAGTGAAATTCAGGAAGGGATGACAGTAACAATTAAGTTCAGTGCCACGAATTACTCCACAGGACAAGCAATCCCTAAATGGGTTAAGGAAAACTCATACAAAGTGCTTCAAAAATCTGGCAATAAAGTCTTGCTTGATAATATCATGAGCTGGGTAGCAGCAAGTGATGTTCAAGCACTAGATACAGGCGGAAGTAATTCAACTGGAAATACTCAAACTCACATCGTCCAATCAGGCGATACTTTGAGTGCAATTGCTTCAAACTGGGGCACAAACTGGCAAGAATTAGCACGTCAGAACAGTTTATCTAATCCGAACATGATTTACTCTGGTCAGGTTATTCGATTCACAGGCGGTCAATCTGGGGCTACATCACAAAGTTACACCGTACGTTCCGGCGATAATCTTTCATCAATTGCCAGTCGCCTGGGAACAACAGTTCAAAGCTTAGTTTCAATGAATGGCATCTCAAACCCTAATTTGATTTATGCTGGTCAAACTCTAAATTATTAAAATTTACCCTGACTTCGGTCAGGGGTTTTTTTGTTTAATATTTTTTGATAAACTAATTATAAAAAGGTTAAGGGGATACTTATGGAGAAATCGAGCATTAAAATCACATTTAAAAAGTCATTAAAAGATTCTAGTTTAGTTGCGGCTACTCTACTTGTGTTAAGAATGATTCATAAATTACTGTTTAATTATGCTGAAATGAGAAATCATTTTCATCAATTATTTTCTACTGATAACCTAGTATTAGCAATATCTGTTTCAATATCTACAGTGATATTTATTTGGATAATAATATCTCTTATATTTGGAATAGTTTACTATACTTATCGCAAAATCAAAGAAAAAGTCTCAAAAGAATAGTTATTCGATTCGGTCAGGCTTTTTATTATGTCTATTTCAAAAATAATACTTTAGTACGATTTTATAATTGCTCTAACTGTTATATAATATATTCGAGATTATTATCATACACGGAATAGGATGAGATTTATGAAAAATTTGAAAAATAAGGCAGTAATAGGTGTTGTATTAGGGCTATTTATAGGATTATCTTACGGCTATATCATTCATAATATGGCGCTTGGTATTTGTATCGGTTTGAGCTTCAGTGCAATGAGTTACTTTAGGTATAGAAAATAAATTAACCCCGCTTCGGCGGGTGTTTTTTATTTGTAATAAACATGAACAAAAGTTCTGTTTTTAAGTAGAAAAGTTCATAAAAGACGAAAAAAGTGCGGAAAAGTAGAAAATTTTACACATTTTTCGTTGACAAATACCAATAGTTTGATATAATATAGTTACAAAATGACTATGCCTCCGTTTCCCTTAAGGGACAGATACGTTCTGACACGGAGGTTTTTTTATTGTAAAGGATGTTTTATGAAACCATTATCACTAAAGTTCGATAAACAATTGAAACTCTTTGAGGAAAGAGGGATGATCATGAAAGAAGCTGATATTAAAAAAATAGAAAATATCAGTTATTATCGTTTGAAAGAATTTGCTCATCCTCTTGCCAAAATTACAAAAAAATCAGGCGAAATTATAGTTGACTACACAGGTGTTAATTTTAGTGAAGTACTTACAAGATATTATCAAGATAAAAACTTAAGAATATTCCTTTTGCATGCTATTGAAAAAATTGAAGTATCTGTAAAAACAAATTTAGCTTATATTTTAGGCGAAAAATATGGTGCATTTGGATATTTAGATTTTTCTTTATGGGGAAATCGTCAGGAATTTTCCAAGTATAAGATGCAACAAAAAGAAATGCAATTCAAAAGACAGCTTTTAAAGTCTGTAAAAAAAGTTTCTCGTTCTTCAGATGCTAAAATGAAGAGAAATCAAGATTCAGATGGGTTTCCTACAGTTTGGTTAGCGTTAAATATATTGACATTTGGAGAATTGGTTAGCTTAATAGAAGTTTTATCTAAGAAAAATAAGATAGATTTAGCAACGATATATGATTGTACATCAAATGAGTTTGTTTCATGGATGAAGACTCTTCACTTGATTAGGAACACTTGTTCTCATAATTCAAATATAATTGATATAGCTATAAAAACAGAACCTTTATATAGAGAAGAATGGAATGAGTTTTTATTCACCTTCAATAACAAAGATGGAATTAAACCAACAAATAGACTATCGGTTGTTTTGGCCATATTAAAGCATTTCCTTTTTATAATTAACAGTAAATATAAATGGGGAAACATTTATCAGGGAATAAATAGTATTGCTCGTGAGAGTGACAAAAAGGCTCAACTTCTTGGATTTAAGAACTTAGATGGGATAAAGACTTTTAAGGACTATAAAAAAGCAAACGCTACAGCCAAAAATAATAGTTAAACTTCCCTCGCCCTCCGGGGCGTTTTTCTTTCGACATTATTATGATATAATTTTCGTAAAGAGAGGAACAGCTTATGAAAAAAGGTAGTAATGGATTAGGAATCGAAACAGGTTTGTGCTTAGGAGTGGCATTTGGGATTATTTTTCATAACTTAGCTATGGGTATTGGTATCGGATTGTTATTTGGGCTTACTTTTGATTACAGGAAAAAGAAATAATACTGGCTCTAGGACGTTTTTCTTTGTACTCGTTAGGAAGTTTGCTATAATTAAATTTCTAACACTGACACCCCTTAATTGGGGGTCTTTTTTGTTAACAAATGTTACTTCGTCATTTTATTGATGTTGTTATAATGATTGAATCATGAATGCTATTCCAATTACAAATACAAATAGCTAAGT
>JBOFCV010000458.1:0-4948 GCA_051646305.1 Turicibacter sp. | reverse complement strand
AAGGGTCTGTTTACATTAATCAATTCAATGATGTGGGTGCCAATCCTTCTGGAAGTGGGATTTATCTAGGGACATTAGATCCCTCTGATGAAGTTACCATTCGCTACCAAGTGATTGTTGCTTCCATGCCTCAAAACTTAGAAATCAATAATGTTGGAACATTTAAATATTCTTATTATGCGGATTCTAACTTACCGCTTGTTTTAGCACAAATAAAAACGCCTGTTGCAAAAAGTTATATGAACTTCGGAAATATAAGCACCACTGGAAATTTTTTAACAAGTGTTGACTTAGCAATAGCAGATGTTGGTGATCTATTATCTTATACAACCGTTGTAAAAAACACTGGAAATGTCGTGGTTGAAAATGTTGTGATGACGACTCCACTTCTCAGTGGATTGACTTTCCAACACGGCACCTTATATATCAATGGGTATCCATCAAATGATAATATCATCACTGGGGTATCTATCCCAACCATTGGAGTAGGGGAGACTAAAACGCTAACATATAAAGTTAAAATCACAGCACTCCCCCTGACGCCGACCATTGATTGTATCTCATATGTGACATACCAGTACCTCATTGATCCGACGACATTATTATATGCCTCTGTTTCAGGCGTTAGTAATATTGCTATCACGACAGTGTTACATCCAAATTTCGGATCATCTAATGACATCACTTTTAGTTGTAACAAATCATTTGCCAGTGTATTAGATACTGTGACATATAGCTTAATCTTGACGAATTCAGGAAGTACAACTGCCAACAATCTTCTCATATCAAATCTAATTCCTTCTCATACTTCATACGTTGAAAATAGCATGCAGATCAATAATAGTCCTGCATTATTTAATCCCAATGAACCTTTAAAAATAGGGAGTATTTCTGTGAATGAAACAAAGGTCATCACATATGACGTTCTTGTTTTATCCATCCCCGCAAATAATGAATTAGAATGTTTTTCCAATGTAACTTATAACTATACTGTCTATGCGCCATTACCTAATGCTTCTCATGATACGTTTACCTCGAACACCGTAAGCGTACAAATCAGATATGCTGATTTGTTAAGTATGGGAAGTTTTATCAAAACAGTGGGTACTCCCCAGTGTCAAATATGCGATATCTTATCTTATTCAATCATTGCCATTAATACCGGAAATACAGACGCTTATCAGGTCAACATTACAGATATCATTCCAATTGGTGGAAAATTTTTAACAGGAAGTTATAAACTTAATGGAGTTATTACACCAACAACTCCTGATATTGGAATACTTATTCCTATAATCCCTGTTGGTGGATCAGCGCTGATAGAATTTCAAATTCAAGTAATTGGGTACCCTTTACAAAACCCGATGGCAAATATCGCATCTATCCACTATCAGTATACGGTTGATCCCTCGGTACCAAATGGAGATAGCCGAACGGGCTATTCAACTACTGCCAACACTATTGTTTTACCTAATCAATTGTAAAAAAGAGTCTATTTGACTTATCCATCTAAACTATCTACAAATAAAATGACAATTATCATCCTTGAGGCATTTACAAACACCCTGTATGCCTCATTTTTATTATCTAGAACTAACGTAGGGGAGGGGCTATTCATAGTTAAAGCGTAGCTTGTGTGGTATCATCTGAATCATCACGACAAATAAAAAAAGTTAGTTAATTAAGAAATAACTTTCTAATTAACTAACTTTTTAATTAAATTGCGAGTCATAAAATGCTGTGATGTTGTATGTTTTGGAAACAAAAGTGGAAAATACCCATTTTTAATTGCTCTTTACAAAAACAAATGAGCTCTAAGATGTCGTTTCTGTTGTAAAATCATGTTGTATACTCTCGATGTGCTCAGTATTATTATGTCTCTTTCTAAAGTATATATACACTTATTGGTACTATTTTAAATAAATACTAGCTTATCGAAAAATAGATACAACAATTTGGGTTATACGATTTAAATACCTCCGTCATTTGCTCTTTATTGCGTTATGGTGATTGAAAACTGACTGTTATATTTATCCATATAAAGTATCGTACATTTTTAAGCTTAAAAAAGTTGAATACATATCCTTTATAAATGAGGATTTCGTACCAACAATAACAAAACACCATTGCCGGTCAATGGTGTTTTAGAAATGTAGGTAAAGCTAAGGAGTGTGAGCACAACTGGCTCATCATTATTATACGTTCTTCTTAATTATGATTTCAACTACTTAATGCTTATCTGGGGTGAATCCCAACAGTATATTGCAAGCAAATCGTATTTTCCGACAAGAAACAATGATATTCGTTAGCTTTTTGACTTGATTTAGATAGAAAATATTCATATTGTCTTTTTTTGTAGTGGGTGAATCTTTAGAAAATATTAGGTTCGATTTTATTTTTAGAACACGTTAATGGTAGGTGAGCAGGTCCTTCAAATATGTCGCCATTATAAGAAAAACGAGACCCATGACATGGACAATCCCATGTTTTTTCAGCAGTATTAAAACTCAATTCGCATCCTAAATGAGGGCATGTGATATCTACCATAAATAAATGACCTTGATCATCTTTATAAACCCCATATTTCCCATCGTCTTTTTTTATAATTGTTGCTTCATCATTTTGGAGATATAACTCTTTATCCCCCTTTTTAAGTTTTCCTTTAACAAACTCTAACATCACTTCAGCGTTGTACGTCACTAGGTTTTTTGTATGGATTGTTGGATTGAATCGAGTAGGGGCATAAAACTCAATTTGAGGGACATTGAGCCCTTGCACGAGTTTACTAAGTAATAATCCCGCTAAAGTCCCATTGGTCATTCCCCATTTATTAAATCCTGTTGCAACTAAAATATCCTCATTTTCATCTTTTAGTTGGCCAATATACGGAACATAATCAACTGTGATATAATCTTGCGTTGACCATTGATATGCAATCTCATCTGTTTCAAAATACTCTTTTGCAAAATATTTTAATGCCTCGTAGTGCTCAATCGTATTGGGAGACGTTCCAGTCCGATGATTTTCACCCCCAACTAAAAGAAATTCATTCTTACCATCGCGATGCACACGCATCGACCGGGTAGGATCTTCATAAGAGATAAACATCCCATGGGGAAGGGGAGAGGCATTTTTTACAGCTAACATGTATGAACGCTCCGGTTTCATCTTTGCAAAAATTAACGCGCGATGATCATAAAAAGGAAAGTGGGTCGTGATAATTATTTTTTTTGCATGGACACTAGACTCATATTGAGTCTTAATTTTATACATTTCAGATTCATTTTTTTCAATATCCATCGCTTTTGTCTGTTCATAGATTGTTCCGCCATTTTCAACAAAAGTTTTAGCAAGATGTACTAAATACTTCGTCGGATGAAATTGCGCCTGGTCATTAAATTTCAAAGCATTCACAACTGAAAATGGGAGTTCAAGATCTGTGACTAGTTCACAATCAAAACCAAATAGTTTCGCTGCCTCATATTCTGATTCAATAGCAGAGGCAAATGATTCTTTCGTCGTGTATAAATAGGCAGGTTTCGTTTCATAATCACAATCGATGTGATGATCAGTAACCGTATTTTTGATAAATTCCATGGCTTCACGGGTTGCATGAGCGTATAATTTACCATATTTTTCGCCGTAATTTTTAAGCAAATCAAAGTAAATGGCAGAATGTTGAGCCGTAATTTTTGCTGAGGTGTGACCCGTTGTCCCATGTAAGATCGTATCAGCCTCAATAAGTGCAACCTTTAGTCCAGAATCACGTAGTTGATAAGCTGTCGTGATTCCAGCAATGCCACCACCTATAATACAGACATCTACATGAGCGTCTGTATCTAAATTTTTATAACGTGGAAATGATATATCGGATAACCATAGTGATTCATTCATTAAAACACACTCCTTATCTAACGTAGCTAATTGTTAGTTTGGAAATTTGTGTGCTTTTTATGTGTAAACAGTCTAAAATGATACAATTTGCAAAAAAAGTGATAAATCAGATCTAAATCATCTAATACCGATAATCCTAATTATGTAAACATAGATATGAAATCTTCATATCTATGTTTACATAATATATATTATAGGAAGTTAAGTGTGGTGATGATTAAGCTGTTGATGGTACACACTTTCCGTTATATCATTTCCGACTATTTTAAACATTTTCATAAATAAAGTGGTCAAAGATAGTTTTATCTAACATCGATACAGACGCTTATTATTTAGGTAAATGTTTGAAAAATTTAGCCTATCCATCTTTATTCTTATTGTAATATGTTTAATACACTAAATTAAAAATAAATATTTACATTAGGTTAGCCTCTTATGACACTTAACCATCTGATCATCACTCATTGGACATTGTTTTCATTCGGATACAACATGAACTAGCTAAACATGTTGAGTTATATCGTGCTCTACATCAAAAATCCTAAGTTCTTCAAGTTGTTTGATACTAAATATCTCTATAGAATGGACTTCTATTATATGTAATAACTTAAATCTGAACTCTGAATGTTTTTAATTTGATGACATGTTACCTATCATTTCATTAGCAAATCATTTAATGCGTACTGAATTTAATTATCTATTTTTCATTTTTATTACACTCATTCAATTAGAGTTAATCTATAATTGAACTACCACTTGAATATGTGATTCCGAGTGGTGGTTAAAACAGGTATTTTTGTCTAATAGTTGCGACATGAAATTCTTCTACTAACTTCATTAAAACGGCTTTAATATCGTTCTATTTTTTTATGGTTTTTAACAATATTTCACTCACTTTTATCAAACCTTTTTATGATTTTAACATATGATACATTAGGTGATGCTTATTGTTCACCACTCTCCCCCATCAATAACCCAATCGGGTTTTAACATATAGAAAAACAGGTCTTGCACTTTTGCAAAGACCTGTTTTTCATGTTGATTTTGACCTTTT
>JBOFCV010000442.1:0-3577 GCA_051646305.1 Turicibacter sp. | reverse complement strand
AAAAATTATAATATAGTTTATCTTGACGACTATATGGACAAAAATTAACGATAAAAATACCTCTTGCGGTCTCTCACCTCTATCTAGAATTTATAGCATAAAAAAAAGCATGAGATATCACGTTCTCATGCTCCTCTATTATTCTATTTGCTAGTTATCAAAGACTATCTGTCCACGATAATATTTGATAAGGTTGTTTAAAAAAGTTATCCACATCTATTGTTACCCTAATTTTAAACAGACTTGAATTTATTTATCTGTGATAGGCTACTGTGGTGTGAATACCGTAATTTATGTTAAGTCATCTATTTATCAAAACTAGAAAATAAGGATGATCCTAGTAAAGAAAGAAATTAGAATTAGACCTTTTGAATAAAAAATATTCAATGCTACTATGAAGTCTAAGAGATTTATTTATTTTAATACATCACTTTATTTAAAAACTGTTGTGTACGTTCATGTTGTGGCTGACTAAATAATAATTCTGGGTGTGTATCTTCAATAATTTGTCCTTGGTCTATAAATAATGTTCGAGTCGCTACTTTTTTAGCAAACCCCATCTCATGCGTGACGATAACCATCGTCATCCCCGCCTCACCCAGTTCCTTCATAACATCTAAAACTTCTTTCACCATTTCAGGATCAAGCGCTGACGTCGGTTCATCGAATAACATAACGCGCGGATTTAAGGCAAGTGCACGGGCAATCGCCACACGTTGTTTTTGACCACCTGATAATTTTGAGGGATAAGTATCTATTTTATCTGCTAAACCAACGCGTGTCAGTAATTCAAGTGCTGTTGCCTTTGCACTTGCTTCATCTACCTTCTTCAATAATTTTAGAGCCAATGTAATATTTTGTCCCACTGTCATATGCGGAAACAAGTTAAAGTTTTGAAACACCATCCCGATATGCTCACGCACCTCATTAATATTCGTTTTTTTATCTGTCAAATCTTGTCCTTCAAATTCAACACGACCATTATCTGGTATCTCAAGTAAATTCATACAACGTAATAAAGTTGATTTTCCCGATCCTGATGGGCCTATAATCGTGACGATCTCCCCTTGATTAATTTCCAAGTTTATTGAGTTGAGCACTTCTTTACCATGAAAGCTCTTTGTAACTTCCGTCAGTTTAAGCATCTTGATGTAATCTCCCTTCAAACACCGCAAGAACTTTTGATAATCCTTGAGTTAAAATAAAGTAAATGATAGCCACTACAATTAGCACTGAAAATGGATTAAAGGTTGCCATTCTAATAACATCTGCCGTGTACATTAAATCACTTAGGCCGATAATTGAAACGATGGCTGACTCTTTGATAATCACAATAAATTCATTACCAAGAGCAGGTAGGATGTTTTTTACAGCCTGTGGCAGAATGATGTGTCTCAATGTTTGTTTTTCACTTAAACCAAGTGTTCGACCAGCTTCAAGTTGTCCCTTATCGACTGCTTGAATCCCTGCTCTAAATATTTCTGAAATGTAAGCACCTGAATTGATTGCTAATGCTAATACGCCAACCAAAAATGCTGTTGAAATACCTGGAATTTCCGGATATTTAATTCCTAGTTGAGGTAATCCATAATATAACAAGTACAATTGAATCATCAGTGGTGTTCCTCTAAAGAACGCGACATAAGCATTTGCTATTTTATTCAATACCACACCATAGATTGTTTGTGTATTAAATTTTAGGACTGAGACAAATAATCCGATAATTGTTCCAAATAACACGGTAAGAAATGCTAACATGATCGTAATAATCGTTCCTTCGATCAATAAGGGATAATATACTTTTAAAAAACTGAAATCCATACTCTACCACCTAATCTTTCTCTAATTACTCGTTCATTAAACTCATCGCTTCTTCTAACATCTCATCTAATTTACCACTGTCTTTTAGTGATTTAATAATCTCATTTACTTTTCCAGTAAGCTCTGTAGAATTTTTTACTAGTGTAACTGCCATTCCTTCATCTGTCGTTAAATTAACGTCTGATAATGAAACCCCGTCAAATTCGTCTGCGTAACGTTTTGCAATTTCACTTCCTACGATAACTGCATCAATGTTACCATTACTTAATTCAAGAACTAAGTCTTGTGTTTTAGCAAGTTCTTTTACATCGTTTGAAATTTCTTTAGCTAGAGCTGATTGGACGCTTCCCATTTGTGCTCCAATTTTTTTACCTGCTAAATCGTCTGCAGTTTTAATTGTCCCACTATTTGCGTCACTTACTAAAACGCCTTGTAGACCATTATAATATAAATCTGAGAAATCTACTGCATTGGCACGTTCTGCATCTGGAGTCATTCCAGAAATAACCATATCTACATGACCAGCTTGTAATGCACCGATTAATCCATCAAACTTCATTTCACTTAATTCAAGTTCAATACCTAATTCTTTAGCAATTTCCTCTGCCAACATCACATCAAATCCTACGATCGTATCTTTACCATCAATTACTTTATGGAATTCAAATGGTGGATAATCTGCTGATAATCCAACAACCATTGTTCCTTTTTCTTCTAAATCCGAAACTGTTGTACCTTCTTGACTACATCCAACTAATAAACCTAACACTAAAACCCCTAACATTGCTAACATCTTTTTCATTGTAACTCCTCCTTATAATGTAGTATCAAATTTCATCATGGGTCTTACAATTAGTAGACATTTTCCCCAATCTACTATTATGCCTGCATTTATCTATTAACGATTTGACCTCTGATATTCCTCAACAAATAGAGTAAGATGACTAGTAACCACAATTTTAAAAATAAAAAAATCGCCTCTTCAAAAATTCTGAAGAGGCGATTATAAACCGCGGTACCACTCTAATTGATATTTATATTATTCATCAATAGATAAGCTTACTTTTATTTAAGAGAACAAAAAAAGAATCGTCCCCTTAAATAAGAGACGATTCATCACCGCGTTACCACTCTAATTGATATAAATAATATTTATATCCACTCTGCTCTGTAAGGGGAGACCCGATTATCATACTCTAGAAATTAGAATGAACTGATTTCGTATTTGTGATAACCTCCTTCGAAGGGCGCTTCGCTTATATAACTGGTTAGACTCACACCAACTCTAACTCGCTTAACAGTTTTATATTAGCTACTTTCTTCGTCAACGGATAAGTATTTAATTTGTATACTTGAATTATATTAAATATTAAACCATTTTATGTCACATTGCAAATGTTTTTTTTATTTTTAAAAAAGAAAACGTTTTATACTAGTCATCTCATGTACTTTGAATCTACTAAAGTGATTATTATCTCTTAAATTAGGTGTTTTTAACATAAAAAAAGACATTCTTTTGAATGTCGTATCGTCTTTATTGGAGCGGGTGAAGAGAATCGAACTCTCACAGTCAGCTTGGAAGGCTGAAGTTCTACCATTAAACTACACCCGCATTAATGTTAAACCGCTTCACCAACGGGCCAACTTAATTATTAATAATGGCGCCCAAACTAGGACTCGAACCTAGGACCCCCTGATTAACAGTCAGGTGCTCTAACCAACTGAGCTATTTAGGCGTTTTGCCTAGCGACGTCCT
>JBOFCV010000437.1:0-5282 GCA_051646305.1 Turicibacter sp. | reverse complement strand
TTTTAGCACGATTATAAAGCAATCTAAGTTTTAGTTTAGCTTAAATTTCTTGGGTGATTATTGTTGTAACAGCATTCATAATAATTTACGCAGGATATCGTCGTACCAAAGCATTTAAGATTCTAGCGCTGCACCTATTAATATGAAATATTTATCGCTTTGTATATAGAAAATAAATAAAAGGTAGATTCATAATGAATCTACCTTTTATAGCATCTATTTGACTTTACTTATCGAAAACAATAAACATTAACTTAAAAACTTATCTAACATTTTCTACTCAGCTTTTAATTCTTCTGTCTCAATAAATTCTTTTACAATATAAATAGGGCGCCCTTTAACTTCATTATAGATGCGTCCAATATACTCTCCGATAACACCTAAGAAGATAAGTTGGACCCCACCTAAAAATAACATGACGCACATCATTGAAGACCATCCATCTGTTGGATTATCACGAATCAGTTTATCGAAGAAAATATAAAGTAAATAAGCAAATGATGTAAAGGCAACCAATACACCTGTATAAGTTGCAAATCTTAACGGTGCATTTGAAAAGGCTGTAATTCCTTCGATTGCGTAGTTAAATAATTTCATAAAACTCCATTTTGTTTCACCTGCAACACGATCCACATGGTCAAATTCTAAACAAATCCCATCGTAACCAATCCATTGGAATAATCCCTTTGAGAAACGATTCGCTTCTTTTAATGCGATTAAATCATCAACAGCACGGCGGCTAAGTAATCGATAATCACGAGCTCCATCTACAATTTCCACATCGCTCATACGATTAATTAATTTATAAAAGGCATTAGCAAAGAAACTACGAATAGGTGGCTCTCCATCACGATTGCGACGGCGCGTATAAATATTTTCATACCCATCTTCCCAATACTTAATCATTTCTGGTAATAAACTCGGTGGATCTTGCAAGTCAACGTCCATAATAACGGCCGCATCTCCTTTTGCATATTTAAGTCCAGCATACATAGCAGCTTCTTTACCAAAATTTCTTGATAAGTCTAATAAACTGACACGCGCATCTTGTTGGTGTAAATTTTTAATTAATGCTACTGTTTTATCACGTGAACCATCATTCACAAAAATCATTTCGATATCATACTCAATTTGTTCACTTACTTTTATTATTTCTTCATAAAAACGGTCTACCGTTTCTTCTTCATTATAACAAGGGACAATAATTGAAATTAATTTCCTCATCGTTTAAACACCACCTAAATAGAATAGATAAGTCACAAAAATTTTACTGCGACTAAAAGAGGTCCGAATACATCATGTTTTCAGACTCTAACACGGCTATTATTATAGTAAATAACTAAATCACAGTTATTTAGATAACTTATTATACCATGAATCATCATGTTTCTTGTCTATTTTTTTATTCATGTCGCTCCGAAATCTTATCCATTTTTCAACTATCTGTATGCATTTGATACTCACTCAAATTATTATTTTTTTTAAAAAGAGATGAACCTTTTTGCAGTTCACCTCTAAGATGATTGTCTAACTATTTTTTAAAGCTTGTACTTCTTCTGAAGTTAAATTTGAAGCCTTTGCAATTTGAGTGATTGTTAGGTTTAAAAAAAGAGGCAGAATTGAATGATTCAACGCTGCCTCGCTCTATGATTTATGATTCTTCTTGTGTTTCTTCTTCATTTACTATTTCAATTTTAACACGTTTGATTCGTCGGTCTTCTACTTCGATAATGGTAAAAATCAAATGATGGTATTTATACATATCGCCTAAATCAGGAATATCTTCAATTTTTGAATACATCCAGCTTCCAAGTGAATAAGCATCATCAGGAATATTGAGATCGACTTCCATGATATCAAATAATTCATCAAGTGCCATGTCAGCTTTTACTTCATACATGGTGTCACTTTTTTTAACAATATACTCTTCCTCATCATCGTGTTCATCGTATATTTCCCCAACTAACTCTTCTAAAACGTCTTCCATCGTCACAAGTCCGGCAGTCCCACCATATTCATCTGCAACGATCGCAAGATGTTGTTTTTCAATTTGTAATCTTGCTAGTAAATCAGACACACGCATCGTATACGACACATACATCGGACTTCTCATCGTATCTGAAATTGAAATGGTTGCCACGTCTCCACTTTGAATCACGGCAGAGAAGAAGTCTCGCTCATACAAAATCCCCACAATATTGTCTTTTGTATCTTCATATATCGGAATACGTGAATATTTTTCTTCTAAAAAGACGTTAATGACAGCTTCAGGTGCTTCATTAACATTGATAGCAATAACATCTACACGGGGTGTCATAATATCTTTGACAAAGGTCTCACTTAAATCAAGAACACTTTGAAGCATTTCAACTTCTTCTTGTTGAAGCACACCTTCTTCTTCCATTGTATCAATAATTACGTTCAATTCATCTTCAGTAACTGATGGTTCTTCCTCATGTTGCTTGTATAGCTTAGCAACTTGTCGCTTTAACACCATAAACATTTTAATGATCGGCTTTAAGACAACCACGAGGAAATAAAGAATTGAACCCACTGAAATAGCGAACCTTTCAGCATTTTCTTTAGCATATGATTTCGGTAAGATTTCACCAAAGATAATAATTAGAATCGTCATAACTCCTGTTGCAATCGCAACTCCCGAGTCACCAAGTAAATCTACGGCAACAACCGTTGCAATCGATGCAGATGCTAAGTTGACAATGTTGTTTCCAACTAATATCGCGAGTAAAACTTCATCAAATTTCTCAGCTACTTCTAATGCAGTTTTAGCACCTTTGCGCCCTTCTTCTACATATTGACGTAAACGAAGTAAATTCACACTTGAATAAGCGGTTTCTGAGGCACTAAAAAAAGCTGATAACATAATCATGATAACTAGTATTAAATAATACATGGACGGGTCCAAAATACTTCACACTCCTATTTTTTCTTTAAAATTTAATTTATTTTCATATAGTTAATATATCAATTTAACCTTAATTTGTCAATGTGCTCAAGCTATGCTCCACCTGATGTAAAAGGTACCATTTCTTGTATTATATAAAATTTATAAAAATCCTCTAACGTAAGTCACATACATAGTATGCAAAATCGTTAGAGGATTCATGCTTATTTAGGTTATTTTTAATAAAAAGGTCTTAATTTATCTGTTTTTCAACCGATATCATTTATAAATGATTTAATTGAATAAATTTAGTAGAAATCCATTGGATTCGGTGCATATGTCGGTTGTCCTGATGTATTCGTACGGATTTCAAAATGTAAATGAGTCCCCGTTGAATTACCAGTATTACCTGCTCCACCAATGGTTTGCCCTGCCTCTACCTTATCACCCGCTGATACATCAGCAGAACTTAAATGAGCATAACGTGTATAATATCCATTTTTATGGTTAATTAAAATACTAATACCATACGCGCCATCACGTCCAGCACTCACAACTGTTCCACTATCTGCTGCATAAATAGCTTGCCCTGTTGTTGCTGCAATATCAAGTGCATAATGACCCGCATATCCTAAATAGCCATTATTTATTTTTCTTGTCGTTGTTGGCCAAACCCAATCGCCTGTTCCAACACCTGAAATAACTTTTGTCCCGCGAATGATCACTTCTTTAACCGGTTCAGATAATTGTGTTTCTTCTACAACCACTGATTCGCCTGCTTGACCATTTACATATTTAAGTTGCGTGCGAATAAGTGTTTCACCACTTTTACCTTCTTGCGTGACTTTAGTCTGACCCTTTAACATGGTTTCATCATCAATATATTCAGTCTCATATCCAGAAGTTTGAATTTTTACATTCTCTTGTTCCGTTTCAACTGTGATTAAAGGATTTAATGGCGTTACATCAAGTTCTAATCCTAATAATTCAGACCATTTCAAGTTTTCCACACCTGGATTTAATAAACTTAGCTCTGCTTCAGTTAATCCAAAATCACGTGCAATATAGTATAAAGACGAATCTTCATTGAAGACATACGTTTGAGCTGGTTCTTTTTGTCTGTATAATAACATGCGTCTAATTTGTTCTGGCGTTAATAGTTCTTGAGGTGCACCAAAACTATCTTCAACTTTAACTTCTTCTACAATCTTAGCTCCCACATACTGCGAACCTTCCGTTGTTAATCTCTGAATTGGATTCGTTGTATCCATGATTTGTTGTAAGTTTTCTGATCCTGTATAGAAAGACATGACTTCTAATAAGGTATTTTGAACATTTGATGCATCTTTTGTGGCAAATTTAGTGTCACCGATTGTCACATACGTTGCTGATGTTTTGAAATTGGCTTTTTCATTGACAATATTAAAAACCGCTTGATTATCAATTGTTTCCGGTGATAATAAAGTTACTTCTTCCTCAACTCGTACATTCGTTGGGGCATAAATAACTTGATCCGGATATTGATTCAATAAATCTTTCATTTTTGCTTCTATAAATTGATCGTATTGTGTTAAGTCTGTGATTAATCCAACCACTTCTTCATCCACATATACACGATAGATAACTGTTTGTTCTGTTACTACATTTATATTAGACGCTTCTACGTCTGTTGGTCCGTTAGTTATTAATAAGGTGGCAACGATTGCCCCTGCTACTTTTTTCTTCATCATTACGACTCTCCTATATCCGTTATTTGTATCACAAACAAAGATTCTTTAAAGTCTTGGTGATTCTTAATTAAAAAGATAACCTAGAATTTTATTCATGTATTCGTGAAATATTTTCTTTTCTTTTCAGTTAACATTGTTTCATAAAGTTATGTCCTAGTTGTGTCCTAAGTGTAGAATTACGATAGTTTATTTTAAAATTCAACAATTTTAACATAAAAATAACAATATATCCATAAATAATACTTATTTTTGAAAAATTATTAACGCTTTCTTTTTAATAGTAAAATAAAGCCCTTTCTTATTGAGAAAGGGCCTTATTTTATCATGATTAAAACAGCTGTGGAAAGAGGATAAACCAGATGACACCGACCACTCCTGAGCCTAGAATGACGATAATGGGATGAATTTTAAACTTCATCAGAGCAAGTAGTGAAACGACGAACATTAAAATGGCACTCAGGTTAAATAAAGAAGATATATTCTCACCCGATTGAATTAGCTCACCAAAAGATGAACCCTCTCGTAGAAATGTCGATTCCGCAACAGATACAACAGCCGAAAAAATTAAAGCCACTACAATCGCACGAATCACATAGAATCCCGTCTGGATACGATGATGAGATTTATTACGTTCAAGCCATGGGTAA
>JBOFCV010000409.1:0-2008 GCA_051646305.1 Turicibacter sp. | reverse complement strand
TGGACTAAAATTAAAAGCCCTATCTAGTTAAATGTATTTGAATAATTGTGGTTTAAATACTGATTATTAGTTGTATCTATTTCAGGGTTAAATGCATTCGAATTTAATGAATTACGAGTTGAACAGATATTCGTATACTGATGATTAAAACACAGATCATTGTAAGGAATATCTAAAATATCAATTGTATTGTTGTTAAATTGTGTGGTGGCTGATCGATGTCTCCATTTAATTTTTTGACTGGTTTATGATTGACGCATTATCATTGAAGATATTTCCCAAATATATCAAGGTGATATCATTTATTAATCAGTTAACATGAGTTATATATTCTGTTATCATATCATTATCCATATCATTACACAAAACCCATATTCGGGGAATAGAATAATTGTTAAAATAGTATCTTATGTGATCGTTCCAATCATGGGTTCATTTATTTACTAGGCTATAACATCCCCCCTCGAGACGGTAGTCTCATTACACTAAACCCATCCTTGATATCATAGCGCCTTTTCTTCATAAATTTTCCATTAGGATCCTAACAATATATGTATTATTTGGCAATATTTCGACAGCCTTACCTTTTTGTAAAAATCTTCCCTTTTCATATTTACATCCATTCCCAAGGTTTTCTTTGCTTGCAATTGGTACTTTTTGGTCTTTAACAAACTTTTCTTTATAAAAACTTTTAAAAATTGTTGAATAAGCCCCATGTCTGCTGTTTAGGGCTAAGTAATCAGGATCATTTTTCGTAATTGCTTCCATATGAGTTCTTTTATCCCTTTGTGATACAGACTGTTATAAATCTTAAAACTTTAATTAGTTTACGCTGGGTATTCTCACCCTACATTTTATACATTCCCTCTCTTAATTTTTTTATTACTCCCTCGACTCTTCCGTTTGATTTATGTGACTCGATGATTACCAAGTTGTGTATAATATTTTTTGACGAGCAATATTCTTTAAACAGATTATTCGCGAAAATTTAGAAGTCTTGTATCATGGTCTAATCGTTTTCACACATACAAAAATTTCATAAATGTAAACAAAATTACCTAACTCACTCTCCAGCACTTTTGTTAGCACCCGTTGTAATACTCGTGGGGCGGTATTATAGCCCAAAACCATTGAGTTCCACTCGATATTCAACCTTCAAATTCAAATACAGTTCTGTGTTTGTTGGCTTCGTCGATCTCGATGCTAGACAATCCTTATTTTGAGTCCAAAACTGTGAAAAATTATAACTTGTGTTGCATTTATGACTTCATTTATTGTCTTCAACGCATATAAATCCTTTTCATAAAGATCATTTAAGCCATAAAATTTGAAACACGTCTTATTGAACCGTTTGATTTCTTTAAAGCTTGAATGGGATTTTTCTATTCACTATATGATTTTCGTAATACCCCTCTTTCTTCTAGATCCCTAGTATAGCTATATGTGTCTTTTCATAATGCTTGAGGTATCAAGACGCCTTTCTTTACTAATTTTGCACCTTTTTTCGTTCTTTGATGCACTATTCTAAACTACAGAATTCTATCTTCTTACGAGGTTCGTAGAATACATTTTCAAGATTTTCGCGTTTCTTTCTATAACGATCTTACACTGTTTGTTACCTTTAATGATTCTTAAAGGTAAGAAAACTCTTTTCTCAGGTAAAACGGCATTCTCTGCCTTTTACTTTTCTTTGCCTCTTATTTTAGCCACTATTCTTTCGTAGGTGCAATCACATTATCGCGTATTGTGATTCGCTTCCAACCAATTTTACAACATGCATACTTAGCTTCCAGAATCTTTTATTCCATTTTGTATTTGCAGCCGATTTCTCTCTTCTAACTTCATACTCGATCATCCTTTCACGATATTTGTTTACTTTGAGTCGCAGCTCTTGCAATGGTCTTCCTTAGCATTCTTCTCTACTTTTGAGATGATATCAGACCATTCACATGTAACTAAGTTATTAAAACGAATTAAACTCACGCTCCTTCTTAAAGCATCTCCAGAT
>JBOFCV010000401.1:0-5052 GCA_051646305.1 Turicibacter sp. | reverse complement strand
CCATTAGTCGAGGCCTAGTATTTCAGTTAATCTTAACATTACTTTTACCACCCATTATGGGAGTTTCTGGCGTCTTCTTATCACTACCACTTGCAGAAGTTATGACGCTGATCCTATTAGTGATGATTTTATTAGGGGAGCGTTATAAACCAGCATTGCAACAACAATTAATGGAACAGACAATCTAGGGTGCCATGAAAATGAGTTCTAAAGGAAGGTACAAGCAAGTCGTTCCATTCGGACCTACTTTTTTATTTAAACCACACTAAGAAATAATGAGTCTTTCGGATAGATAGTGATTGTTAAGCCCAATTCAAAGGTGTATAATACCTACAACAAGGCACACTAACCGTAGAAGGGATAATGAAAGTGATGATAAAAGAAAGTGAATGTTTAGGCTGCCAATTAGCAAAGAAAGAGTTATCGACTCATGTCATTTATGAAGATGAGTATGTTATTTGTATTTTAGATCATGAGCCCTTTAATAGAGGGCATACCTTAATATTACCAAAACGACATGTTATTGACGTTGATGAATTGGATAATGAAACGGCACATGCTGTGATGAAAGCATCTTCTTTAATTTCAAAAGCTTTAAAACTTGCTTATCATCCCGATGGCATAACAATTTGTCAAAATGGTGGTATTTTCAATGACTTAACCCATTATCATATGCATGTGATTCCGAGATTTAAAGAACAATGTTTCGCTGATTTTTATAAAGAAGGTGAGGATGATTTACAACAGATTAAGGACTATCAGTTTGAACAAGTCATAAGGGAGATGAAGGAGTCATTAAACAGGGGAGGGGCAGACACATCAAACTAAATGGATAGCTTTTAGTAGTCACTAATGATTTTATTTGGGAGATAAGTTAACACGAAGCGTAACATTTGTTTGACTTTATCGCTGTGTTTTATATCATAGAGGTTAGATAAAATAGTTAATAGAGGTGTCTTAAATGACGAAAAGTCATTTAAGACACTTTTTTTGTTAGTTCCGGATTTAAACTACTGTATTTAAGGCTGTCCATCATAAAATGTAATCTAGGTAAATATAATGAAAATTTAAAGAGGGGCAGAGGCAAAGGAGATACATGATACTTCGACAGAGGATTCAAACAAATCAAAAAGAGATCCAACTTTACATCATTTCCCGACTGATCAAAAGCTAAAATATCGCATTTCCCGACACCTAGTCATGAAACGACAGCGAAAATAGACATTTCCCGAGGTGCAGACGTCGCAACACAAACAAGAAAAGACATTTCCCGTCAAATGAGTTGCGAAGGTCTATCGTTAACACAAAATATGGGGGTTGTTTCGCTGTTTTTTAAATAAACGTAACAATGTTACGAAAAAACATTCACAACGAAACAATGTTGTGCTATATTATAAATGTAGCGTGAAATAACGCTTTAAATGGTTAAAACTAAAAAACAATGTTACTTTGTTTTGTTTAAATATAAAAATAACGGAAAGGTGGAATTAGTAATGAGTGAAGAAATTAGAGATTTAAGTGTGAGTGGAGCAGGATCATCAGGAGGCGGAACGTATAAAACGGTAAACGTATCCGGTGCGTATACATTTACAGGGGATGTTAAGTGTGTGGAGTTTAAATGTAGCGGTTCAACGACATGTAAAGGAAATTTAAATGCTGATAGTTTTAGAACATCAGGATCTACCAAAGTCACAGGGAAAGTTGACGTTAAACATCTGGGAGTGTCTGGAAGTTGTAAAATACTAAGTGGAATTAAAGCTGAGGAAATTCATATCACGGGTGCAACTAAAGTGGAAGGTGATATCCAAACGCATCAGTTACATGTCAGTGGCGTATTTGATACAACCGATAATATTGAAGCTGAGCGTATCCATATCACAGGAAAATTATTTAATAAAGGATTTATTAATGCAGAATCTATTTTTATAGAAGTTGAAGCGGGATCAGAGTTTAATGAAATGGGAGCAACAAAAATTGAATTGTTAGATTCTTCTTATGAACATCCGATTAGAAATGTCTTAGGCTCAGGGGTTAAAATTTTTCTTCCAAGAAAATATCGAAGTAATAAAATCACGGGTAATTTGATTGAAGGGGATGACGTGAGTTTAGAAAATTCAAATATTAAAATCATTCGCGGTAAAGTTGTAAACGTGGGTCCTTATTGCTTAATTGATGAAATTGAATATAGTGAAACACTACAAATACATGAAACATCAACCGTATTACGTCAGAAAAAAATATAAGGAGGTTAAAGTATGTCAAATCAACATGCAAAAATTTATGGTGAAGGAAATATTTCAGGAGGTGCGTATAAAAAAATAAGAATTTATGGTCAAGGTCGTGTCGATGGCGATACTCAAAGTGACAGTGTTAAAATTTATGGTGAATCGACATTTGATAAGGAAGTGGACACTGATCTACTTGTGATTATGGGGCAGGCCACATTTAATGGTCCGGTAAATGCAAGTGTTGTAAAAGTTTATGGTGAAGCCATTTTTAATGCTTCTGTTCAAATTGAAAAGATGAAAATTCGTGGGGAAGCCCAGTTGTATGCTGCTAGTAAAATTGGTCACCTTCATATCGCAGGTGAATGCCAAGCGAAATCAACGCTGACAAGTGATTATATAAAAGTATATGGTGAGCTAAGTGGTGCGGGCCATATTAAGGTTGAAGAGCTAGTTTCGTATGGTGAAATTAGTACAAAGGGTGAACTGGAAGGCGAACGAATCATCATTAAAGGGGCAATTAATAACGCCAATTTAATTAATGGTGAATACGTTGAAATCGAAGTTTATGGTCATTGTAAATGTGAAGCGATTGGCGCAACAGAATTACTTGTTTATCCATCGAAGAAAAAAAACACCCTTCTATCTCGCTACTTAACGGTGCAAGAAATTGAAGGGGATAAGATTGATATTGGCCATGTCAAGGCAAACGTTGTTCGTGGACATCAGGTAAATATATATAAAAACTCTAAAATTAAAACGGTCGAGTACAGTGAAACAATTAAGATCCACCCAAGTGCAACAGTAGAAAATCAACTTAGAAATTAGGTGACAACAGATGGAAGAACAATTAATTTCAAAAAAAGAATTATTACAATTAACAAACATCTCATATGGCCAATTGTATCGTTGGAAACGAAAAAATTTAATACCTGAGGATTGGTTTATTAAAAAATCAGTTTCAACGGGTCAAGAAACGTTTTTTCCACGCCACTCTATTTTGGAACGCATTGATGCGATTGTTAATTTAAAAGACGATGTATCATTGGATGAATTATCAGCGATATTTTCGCCTAAGGTCGAAGAGCAACTGATTAAGGTTGAAGCGTTATATGACCGCAAAATAATTACCGAACAAGCCATGTTAGTTTATCAAAACATCATGGGAACAGCGGCGGTACTTGATGATTTGAAACATGTATTAGTGGTTAAAGTGTTAGAAGATTATGTGGTCAGTGGCAAGATTACATGGGTTGAGGGAAAGCAGTTGATTGATTTTTTAGCACAACATTTCGAACGTTTAAATGTAGAAAAAGGAATGATTATTTTAGTGAGACAAATGGGACTACCGTTTATCTTTGGTGCGGTTGATAAAGATATGATTATTTTTGATGAGAGTTATACTAAAATCATTGAGTTAGAATTAGTGAAAGAAATCGGTCAAATTAAATTAGCGTTAATGTAACGATAAGAGAAAGTCTGAGGAGATTAAGATGAGAAAAAAATTAAATAAAGCAATTAATAAAGAAGAATACGTTTCAATTAATGGAATTGAGCAATATGTATACCATCAAGGGACAAATCAATCAAATCCGGTTATGTTATTTTTACACGGTGGTCCTGGAAGTGCTGTCTCTATTTTTGGTCATGCTTTTCAAGAGAAGTGGGAAGATTTATACACGGTCGTTCATTGGGATCAACGTGGAGCTGGGAAAACATTATCTAAGAATCCGAGCGCACATGCAAGTATTGAAACAATGATTGAGGATACGCATGCTATCATTAAATATTTAAAGAAAATGTATCAACAAGAAAAAATTATTATTTTAGGCCATTCATGGGGAAGTGTACTGGGGAGTCTCATTGTAAAAAAATATCCAGAAGATGTTTCTTACTATATCGGTGTCGGACAAGTCATTAGTCTTTTAGAAAATGAACGTGTGGGATATGAAAAATTAAAACAAGCTATTATTGAGGCAAATGATCAAAAATCATTAAAAAAGTTAGAGGCGATTGGCGAGTATCCAGGTGCAAAATTTGGTAGTGAGATGTTGCCTCAATGTGCTAAAGTTAGACAATTACAAGGGAAATATAATTTAGCTGTTCAAATCGGACTCCCAATGATTCTGTCAGCGTTTAAAAGTCCTATTTTTAAAGGCTCAGATATCAAGGCGGCAGTTAAAGGGCTGAAAGCCAACCACGAGGTCCTAGATTTCTTAGGTGAATTTGACTTGAATTTGGAATCAACAAGATATGACGTACCCATGTATTACATTTTAGGGGACCGCGATTGGCAAACACCTTTTAATATTGCGAGTGACTATTTTGAAAAAATTGAAGCCACAGCTAAAAAACTTTATCTCATCCCAGATGCAGGTCATATGACGATGATGGATCAACCTGATTTATTTTATAAAACATTAGTTGAAATTAATAAAAAGCAAAAATAATGAAGGGGGGGCGACATCATGACGTCAACCGCACATAAGGGAGTAGCTATGAAAAGACCAATCACAAGTTTTATTGTATTAACCAATCTTATTTTTTTTCCGCTGTTTTTACTAACAGGGGTCACGATGATGTTAGGACTACCAACATGGGCATTTGATATCATGTTATGTATAGCCTCATGGTCATCAACGTTTGCCTTTATTATTTTATTTAAAAGATTATACCCGGGTCAGACGTTTACCGATTATGTTAAAGATAAATTTAAAACGAAGCTTAACCTGCCATTGATGATAGCGATCATCGCGGTTCAATTGATCATAATGGCAATCATTATCTATATTTTATCAACCCAAACAAGTGGAGTAGGACCTCTATT
>JBOFCV010000383.1:0-7111 GCA_051646305.1 Turicibacter sp. | reverse complement strand
TTCTAGGAGTATTCCTTTTATACATATAAAATTTAATAGTTTCATTCCGTAGGAGGATTAGACAGTGAAAAGATTATTGACAACATTAGCTCTTATGCTAACTCTAACAACAGTTGTTGCTTGTTCAAACAAAGAAGTATCGACTGGAGAAACTGGAACAACAGCTCCAAAAACAGATTTAGTAACAACAATTTCTGAACCAGTAGAAATTGAATTCTGGCATGCAATGTCTGGATCAAATGAAGTAGCAGTTAATAACTTGGTTGAAAAATTCAATACAACAGTAGGAAAAGAAAAAGGAATTACAGTAAAACCTGTATTCCAAGGATCATATACTGACTTAAAATCAAAAGTAACAGCAGGTATTAAAGCAGGAAATGCGCCAACAATTTCTCAAGCTTACTCTGATTGGGTGGCTGAGTATTTACAAGCTGATGTAGTCGTTCCTTTAAATGATTATATTAATCATTCAGAAGTTGGAATAAAAGACTTTGACGATATTGCAGAAGTGTATCGTAAAGAAAATAGCCAATATGATGAATCAGGAACATTCTATTCATTACCATTCAATAAATCAACAGAAGTTTTATACTATAATAAAACTTTCTTCGATGCGAATGGATTAACAGTTCCTACTACTTGGGAAGAATTAGAAGCTGTATCTAAACAAATTACTGAATTAACAGGGAAACCTGCATTCGGAATTGACTCTCCTCAAAACTATTTCGTTACACTAATTAAACAATTTGGTGGAGAATATACTAACTCTAAAGGTGAAATCTTATTTGGTGAAAATGAAGGAGCTGTAAAGGCGTTAGATTTATTAAAACGTAATACTGATGCAGGATTCTGGCGTTTACCAGGGGAAGATAAATTCATGTCTGGACCTTTCATCAATGAATTAGTTTATATGTATACGGGTTCAACTGCTGGTTCTGCATTCTTAAATGATGCTTCATTTGAATGGGCTTCAGCTGTGATTCCACAAGTATCAGAAGATACAAAAGCTGTTATTCAACAAGGGACAAATGTTGTTATTATGAATCAAAAACAAACAGAAGAACAAGTTTATGGTGCATACGAATTCGCTAAATTCTTATCATCATACGATGCTAACCTTGCTTTCGCTAAAGAAACAGGTTATTTACCAATTCGTCAATCTGTAATTGATTCTGAAGAATATCAAGCATTCATTGTTGAATCAAAAGATACAACAAAAGAAACGGGTCCAGCTCAAATTTCTTACAACTTCTTCGATCCAGCTTTCTTTGATGGTTCATTCTCATCATATACTGTTCGTACTGAAGCAGGAAAAGCAGTAGAAAATGTTGTGTTAAATGGAGAAGATCCAGCAACAGCAGTAAAAAATGCATTAAATGCATTAAAATAATTTAATTTTAAAGATACTCCAATTTGGAGTATCTTTTTTTTTCGTACATATTTAATTCGTTTGTTAGGTAGCCTAAAAGGTTCTATGATGAAAACTCACGAGAGAATATACGTTTTGAAAATAGATGAGGTTAAAATACAAAAAACTAAATTGGTTAAAAGTGGATAATATGTCGAAAAAAGAAAACGTTTTACATTAATATGTGTAGAAAATGTCATAAAAAGTCATTGTAAAAATTCCCATTAATAGATATAATCATACCTGTCCAACACGAAAGTCAACTAGAGTACTTACCTTATACTATTTGGTATTAAAGGAGCAATCCTTTTATACATATAAAATTCAATGGTCATATTGAATAGGAGGACTTACAGTGAAAAAATTATTAACTTCATTGGCACTATTGTTAGCTTTAACAACTGTGGTAGCATGTTCAAATGAATCTAAAGATTCACAAGCGCCATCAACAGAAGGAACAGAAACAACAGAAACAACTGAAACACCAGAAGCAACAAGTGATTTAGTAGTAACAATTTCTGAGCCTGTAACAATTGAATTCTGGCATGCAATGTCAGGGCCTAATGAACAAGTCGTAAATGACTTAGTAGAAAAATTCAATACAACAATCGGACAAGAAAAAGGAATTACAATTGAACCTGTATTCCAAGGATCATATAATGATTTAAAATCAAAAACAACAGCAGCTATTAAAGCCGGAGAAGCTCCAGCTATTTCTCAAGCATATCCTGACTGGGTTGCTGAGTACTTAGAAGCTGACATAGTTGTTGCATTAGACGAATATATTAATCACCCAGAAGTTGGAATTTCTGATTTCGAAGATATCGCATCTGCTTACCGTGCTGAAAATAGCCAATATAAAGCAGAAGGTACTTTCTACTCATTACCATTCAACAAATCAACAGAAGTTTTATATTATAACGCAACATTCTTCGAAGAAAATGGTTTAACTCCACCAACAACTTGGGAAGAAATGGAAGCTTTATCAAAAGAAATTTACGAATTAACTGGAAACCCAGCATTCGGAATTGATTCAACTCAAAATATGTTCATCACATTAGTTCAACAATTTGGTGGAAAATATACAAATTCTCAAGGGGACATCTTATTCGGTGATACTGATGCAGCTGTTCAAACATTAGATTTAATTAAACGTAACACAGATGCAGGATACTGGCGTTTAGCTGGAGAAGATAAATACATGTCAGGACCATTCATCAATGAATTAGTTTACATGTATATTGGATCAACTTCAGGTTCAGCATTTGTTAATAATGATAACTTTGATTGGGCATCTGCACCAGTTCCACAAGTTTCAGATTCATCAAAAGCTGTTATTCAACAAGGAACTAACGTTGTTGTTATGAATCAAAATAAATCTGAAGAGCAAGTTTATGCAGCATTTGAATTTGCTAAATTCTTAGGATCATTTGATGCTAACCTTTACTGGACAATGAATACAGGATACTTACCAATCCGTCAAACAGTTATTGATTCACCTGAATATCAAGCATTCATCATTGAATCAGGAGATACTACTAAAGAAGTTGGACCATCACAATCATCTTACTACTTCTACGATCCAGCATTCTTCACAGATACATTCTCTTCATATAATGTACGTTCTGAAGTAGGACTTGCTGTTGAAAATGTAGTATTAAACGGTATGGACCCAGCTGCAGCTGTAGAAGGTGCTCTAAACGCATTAAAATAATTTTTATTAGACTAAACGTTTTATAAAAGATAGATGAGGTAGCAGATGCTACCTCATTTTTTTATTTCAAAAACCTTCAATATCCAAAATGTTTAAGGTTCATTCGTTGAATGTTAGGGTGATTTTGGTTATACTAAAAGAAGCATAGATTAAAAGGAGAAAATAAGATGAACATTCAAAAACAAATATTAGAAAAAATTGCAGAGTATCATACAATTATTATTCATAGACACGTTATTCCTGATGGAGACTGTACGGGATCGCAATTAGGATTAAAAGAATTAATTCGTACAAATTTTACAGATAAAGAAGTTTACATTGTTGGAGAAGAATTAGATTATTTACACTATGTCGCTCGAATGGATACAATTGATGACTCAAAATACGAAGGGGCCCTTGTGATTGTTGTGGATACATCAAATTCACCACGTATTAGCGATAGTCGCTGGACAAAAGGAGCATTCACGATTAAAATCGATCACCATCCATTAAGTGATGTTTATGCAGATATCGAATGGGTAGACACAAATTATCCTGCTTGTTGTGAAATGATTACTGATTTAATGATTCAAAATAATTTAAAAACAACTGACTTAGGAGCTAGAGCCTTATATAACGGAATTGTAAGCGACACAGGGCGTTTTATGTACAGAGGGGTATCTGAACGCACCTTTAACTGTGCAGGCCATCTAGCGAACTATAATTTCGATATGCCGGCATTGTACTCAGATATGTATGTGCAAACAAAAGATTTAGCTCGTTTTAAAGGATACGCGGTATGTAATTTTTTAGAAACGAAAAATGGTGTGGCGTATTTAAAATTGACAGATGAATTATTAAAGCAATTTAACATCAGTGAAGTATCAGCTTCTGCAAACGTCAATACATTAGCAAACATCGAAGGAATCAAAATTTGGGCATTCTTTGTTGAAAATGCTGAAAACGGAGATATCCGAGTTAATTTACGTTCAAGTGGCGCTGCAGTTAATACGGTCGCAATTAAGTACGGTGGAGGCGGGCATCTTCAAGCTGCAGGAGCACGTATGATGGATTGGGAAACAGTCGATGCAGCAATCGCAGATTTAGATGAATTAGCTAAAAATTTCAACTAAATAGGTGGTAAATATGAAAATATTAATAACAAATGATGATGGAATTAAAGCACCTGGTATTCAAGTACTAGCTGAAATTGCTTCACAGTTTGGAGAAGTATTTATTGTTGCGCCTCATGAAAATAATAGTGCGGTGGGGCATGGAATTACAATGAGACGCGCATTAAAAGCGTATCCGGAAAGCATTAAGGGAGCAAGTCTTGCCATTGGGATTGATGGAACACCGGCAGATTGCGTGAAATATGCTCTCGCTCATTTAAAAATTAAACCGGATGTTGTGATGTCTGGGATTAATGATGAACGAAATTGTGGAACGGATATTTTGTATTCAGGAACAGTATCAGGTGCGATTGAAGCTAATTTATGTGGCTATCCTGCTATTGCAGTTTCAACGACAGATTCAAACTTTTCTGTGGTAAGTCAAGAATTACCGTCGATTATGACAAAATTACTTAGCAAACCATTAGACGCCACGATAACAATTAACATCAAATTTCCAGCGTTACTAAAAACTCACGGTATAAAAATCACTTCAGTGGGGCAAACGCGTTATGAAGAACAATACATAGAAGTGGATGGCGGACATAAAATATCAGGGCCGTTTATTGATATTGATCAATCAGAAGATACAGATGTAAAATCTGTTATCAATGGTTATATCTCCATCACGCCATTAAAATTTAAATTGGATGATGAAGCAGAAATCATTCAATTGAAATCATTGTTTTAATCTAAAAGACTGTTATACTTTAAGGTTAAAACGGGACGAATTACAATAATAAATGAAAAAAGGTTGAACAACTGGATGTTGTTCAACCTTTTTTTATTCAAAAACTTCCGTAAACTGTAATGTTAAATTTTTATATTCTAGTTTAAATTGCTTGTACATTAATAACACATGGTGACAATCTAAGTTCAATTGCTCAATTAATTCATCGTAATCACGTTCAACAATTGATACAATCGTTGAATCAATTTTGTTTTTAGCGCTCAGATCCAATAAAATATGAAGGACGTCTTCTTTTGAAAATTCTTTTTTATAACTTCTAATTTGAATTAAAGCACTTAATATATCCGCTACAATAACGGTTCGAACAGGAAGTGATAATTGGGTTTCAGTTAATCCAAAGGGATAGCCTGATCCATCTAATTTTTCATGATGATAAGAGGCAATTTCAACGATTTCCGAAAAACCGATATCTTTTAATATTTCAAAGGTAGCAGTGACGTGTTGCTTCATGATTTCCATTTCATCAGGGTCTAATTTACCTGGTTTTTCAAGGATATGAAGGGGTGTCGTAATTTTTCCGATATCATGGAGCGTAGCCCCAAACGTAACCTGTTGGATCGTTTTTTGAGGAAGTTCCAATTTTTTGGCTAAAAGCTTACTTAAACTAGTCACTGTAATGGTATGATTGACGGTGCTTTCACTTTGAAAATCAATTGTATAATTTAACATTTTTGCATATTCAATGATCTGTTCACGGGTTTGAATAGCAGTGCTAAAGAAGCTATATAATTCATCGTGATACGTTTTATTTAAAATCTGATCTACCAAATTAAATTTGGCATTGGCCGACTTAAACAAGTCAATATGACTTCGCATAAAACTGTTTTCCTGATACTGTGAGAACAAAGGATCAATATTCTTGTTTCCATAAGCTAAAATAACAGCAATCATATCAATTAAATTTAACATTAAAGCCTCTTCTTTATAAGGGGTTTCAATATACTTTAAGTGTTTAAAATCAACGTGATGGTACAAAATAATATCAGATAAATCAGCTAACGGGGAGAAAAATTTAATAAAAAGAGATCCGTATATGGAGTGATCATGAGTGAAATTGATTTCAAATTCTAAAAATTCCTTAACCGAATTTTTCTTATAAGCCCCAATATCATGAAACATGGCGAGGGTGCATAATCTCATAATTTCTTGTTGCGTGTAATGACCTTTTTCTTGTAGCATCTTTAAAAAGAGATAAGTAACATCTTCAGAGTGCTTACTAAGTGTAGGGTCTACGTAATTTAAATATTTTGTAAAAACGTCTAATATATCTTTAAGTGTGAGTTCTTTCATAAAAACCTCTCAATATTTAACAATTTAGTATATTGTAACATAATTTGATAAAAAAATCTTAAATAGATTCGATATATCTTTTCATAAAACGATTAAAGTTGTAAAATAACTAATAGCTATTTTAAAGAAAGTAGGGTTACAAATGAAACAATTTTTAAATAAAATTCAAGAGAATGAAAAATTATTTCAATTTTTAAAATTTGTTATTGTTGGGGGAATCGCAACTGTTATTCATTATGCAGTATACTTATTATTAGAATTATCTTTTGGATTACAATATAATATTGCTTACACAGCAGGATATGTTTTTAGTTTTATCTTTAATTTCTTTGCCTCTAATTACTTTACGTTCAATACAAAGCCAGCAGCAGATACAGGAGTTAAATTTGCTGGAGCCCATGTTATTAACTATTTTGTTCATATGATCTTACTAAATGTATTTATTTATATTGGAATTCCTCAAAGTTTTGCCCCCATTTTAGTTTTCCCAATTGCAATCATCCTGAATTTCTTTATGGTTCGATTTGCCCTAAAAAAATAATGACATAAAAAAAGCATGAAACTCTTCATGCTTTTTTTATGTCATTATTTTAATACAACGATTCTTGAGATGAAAAAATGGAACTCCTAAAATAATAAGTATAAAGAGGCGGGCGGTTAGGAATAATAGGAATAGATAAGTCTTAATAATTTTTGTTCATGTTTTGAATTTACTAAGACGATAGAGGGGATAGTTTAATGAACCTTTAAAGATACAAACCTGAGCTAATCTTATAGAAATCCAATTTATTTCTATA
>JBOFCV010000374.1:0-11711 GCA_051646305.1 Turicibacter sp. | reverse complement strand
CTATAACAAATTGATACAGATGCGAGTCTGTCCATCCCATCGCGTATTGAATCACATCATGTAACGCTTTAAACGTAATCCCTTCTGGAACCACAACGCGCCGCCAGACCGTTTCAAGTTCTTGTAACGTTATTTTAAGTTGATAAGCTTTCACTTCCACACCTCTTTTGGATTTTTTTACTTATATCATGTTCAAAATCAAATCTCTTTATTTACCAAATGTCTCAAATAACACATATTTTCGGTCCTAAAACTTTAAACTATACAATAGGAGGTGTTTTTAATATGTTTCATCTAACATCAACAGGTATTATTAACGGCGTCATCCAACCACAATATGGATTTAACGGTGGTATCATAGGAAAAGATGACATGCCGACTCTTTCACTCCCCTTAGATATTCATCATCCCCCAAAAGGCACACAGTCATTTGCCCTTGTATTAATTGACCATGACTCGATTCCTGTTTGTGGGTTCTCATGGATTCATTGGACACTTGCAAACTTATCAACCATCAACTTGGTTGAAAATGCATCAGTTCTTGGCGGTGACTTCATTCAAGGTGTGAATAGTTGGGCGAGTCCCCTATTAACACCTCATCTAACGCGCGAAGAAGCGAGCTACTATGGTGGAATGGCTCCCCCAGATAAAGCTCATTTATATACCATTGAATGCTATGCACTTGATTGTTTCTTAGACTTAGACAATGGATTCTACCTAAATGAACTTTATCATGAAATGAAGGGTCATATTTTAGATAAATGTTGCCTAGAAGGACATTACGATCAAGTCATTGACTAATGAACTTCCCGACACTTATAGAAGTTTGGGATTCTGCTTAAAAATAATAAAAAGGTCTAATCCCAACAGATTAGACCTTTTTATTTTACACGCCAGCAAATTGTCATCACTAGCTTTCCATCTACAAGAGCAGCTTCTAATTCATGCCCCAACCCTTCGACTAAGGATTTAGTAATCGCTAGACCTAGCCCTGTATTTTTGTTACTTCTTGATTTATCTCCCGTGTAAAAACGATCGAATAAATGCTTCAAGTCCTCCTGTGTTAGCAGTGGCGCAACATTTGCAAAGGTTGTCACATATTTAGTACCTTGTTGACTTAATGTGATGTCAACCTGTCCAGTTCCATGCTTTAAAACATTATTAATCAAATTTGAAAAGATGCGAGTTAAGGCTTGATAATCTGAAATAAGGGGTGCTTTTGATAGCTCTAAATTAATGTGTGGCTCAATTTTTTTAATTTCAAATTCATGAAAATACGTGGCTAATGTTTCACATAAGACCTGATTCAAATCCACTGCTACGTAGTTAAAAACATATCCCTTACTTTGAATCAACGACAAATCGTAAAAATCTTGAATCAGATTTTGAAGGGCAATCGTACGACTTTTAATAATATCTTGATACGTCATGCGCTCTTCTTTTGATAGCTTTTCATCCTCAAGTAATTGCAAGTACCCGATCATCGAGGTCAGTGGGGTTCTTAAATCATGCGAAATGTTAGCAATATTTTGACTCATTTGCTCTTGGGTATTTTTTCGTGCGGCGTTTACAGCTTGTTTTTCGTCGTAGAGATAATTGATCTGCACCACGAGTTCCTGTACATCTTGATCTAGTAGATGCGTTCTAATATTCGTATAATTTTTTTGATGACGTTTCATTTGCTTCGTTAAATAGCGTATTTCTTTTTTTATACTTAGATACTTATACACCATAAAACCTAGCAAACACATTAAGATGATGGTCATCATATACCTCCTTTCATTTGAAAGCACTAAAAGCATGTTAGGCTATTCTAACATGCTTATTCTTTTATAAAATATTAAATAACGCACATGTCGATGTGATTAAATTGGCTCCCCCATGAATCATCCAACTTGGATAAATTGATCCTTGCGCTTTTTCTTCATTGACCCATCCGAGTAACCAACCGATTCCCCCGGTAATAAAAATGGCTAAAACGCAACCGATAGTCCCAGTAAAAGACATCAACATGAAGCCATGCATCAATCCAAATAGTGTGGCTTGAATCAAGTTTCCCCTTTTAAAACCTAATTTAGAAATAAGTCGTTTGGCTAAAAACCCTCTAAACAAAAGCTCTTCGGATAAACCGGTTTGGATAAATGAATACACCAGAACATGAACTAAGCCTGATATCCCAAGTCCTGTAAATGGCTGTGTGGCTAATTCGTCAGCATTTACAAAAAACGGAAGAATTACACTTGTTGTCACAACATATAAACCACTGATGATGACAAGGGTTAAGCCCAAACTTTTTTTATCACTCATGATCGGTTTTTTCAAACCTATCCAAGAAAAAAAGGATTGTTTTTTTCGGTGAGTTATCCACCACCAACTAAACGGTATCACTGAAAATAAGATAACTTGTACAATCGAACTCATAACTAACGATAAAATATCCATCTTAACGTCCCCCCTTTAGTTTTTATCTTTATACTTGATTAGTGCTTTCAAATCAAATAAACCGCTCGCTCTTTTAAACTAATCTCTTGCATTATTTTACTTCTAGCTTTTTATACTGACTAACAAATCGGTTTCTCTATAACAGCACGCACTAATTCACTACTTAATATCTTGTTTATTAAAGACTATCAAACCAAGTCCTAAGGTTGTGATAAGTGTGATCCCACCATATATCACGCCTTGTAAGATATTCTCACTTGTTGCTTTAAACGAGGTAACCAGCCCGATGTTATAATACGGCGTTACTTCGTAAAGTCGGTCTAACCATTCATAATTCCCATAAAACGTCCCAATCATCGCGGGAGCTAAAACAAACAAAGCCATGGTGATTCCAATCGTTGCGCCATTACTTTTAATTAAACTAGCCAAAAGCATCAGCAGTGCGATAACTGCCGAAAAAACGATAAGTGATCCACAATAAACAAAAATAATTTCAATGAGATGGGCCATTTCAAACGGTTGCCCCCACCCTTTAACCCCTGTCACGATACTTGTTGAGACGAGTGTCATAATCCCGACGATAATAGCAGCACCCAAAACTAATGACATAAATTTAGCCAGATAATACTGATTTCTTTTTGCACCATAAGCTAAGGTATTTTTGATTGTTCCGCTCGAATATTCACTTGCGACGTGGGTCCCAATTAAAATTCCTAATAAAATTTCTACGACACCAACTCCAAATGAGGCGTGAAACACATCAAGGGCTGTTAACTCAAATGGACTTGTTTCACTCATGGGTTGAAATGCAATTTGTCCTGGCGTAACCAAAGGCAACGCCTTTATTTGCATTAAATATTCGTTCAAATAAGCCTGCTTCTCATGCTCTGTTGTAATATTTAATGATTTAAGTGAGTTAAATTCATCGCCCGAACTTGCAACCATCAATAAAGATAGTGCAAGTGCAATCCCACCTATAATCTTAAACGTTTTACTTTTTAATAACTTATAACATTCAGCGCTAATTAACCTAACTATACGTACCACCTCTATCTCATCGCACCACTCAACTTCAAACATTTAATTTCTATCTTTTTTACTTAATATCTTGTTTATTAAAGACTATCAAGCCAAGTCCTAAGGTTGTGATAAGTGTGATTCCACTAACAAATACACCATGTAAGATATCAGCACGTGTTGCTTTAAATGACGTGACAAGTGCTGTATTGTAGTAAAGGGTTAGCTCATAAATTTTATCAAACCAATCACTTCTTCCATACATCACACCAATCATCGATGGAAGTAAGACAAAGAGGGCAATACTGATCCCAATCGTTGCGCCATTACTTTTAACTAAAGTTGACACTAACATTAACACCGCTATGACGGCTCCAAAAACAAGTAATGATGAGAAGTAGACTGAAACCATTTCAATCAGATGAGCTATTTCAAATGGCTGACCCCATCCATCAATCAATGCCACAAGTCCTGAAGATAAAAGTGTCATAATCGCAACAATGATCGCAGCGCCACACACTAATGAAATAAATTTAGCCAGGTAAAAATGATTTCTTTTCTTACCGTAGGCTAAGGTGTTTTTGATGGTTCCACTTGAATATTCACCCGCTACCATCACACCCACCAAAATTCCGATTAAGATTTCAACGGGTCCTGCTCCAAATGAAGAATGAAAAACATCGAGTGGCGTTAAGTCAAAGGGTGACGTTTCACCATAGGCATTAAATCCAATCTGACCTGGAACAACGATCGGCATGTCATCTAGTTGGGCTAAATAACTTTCAGTATAAGCCTGTTTCTGGGCGTCTGTTGTAATTCCTAATTCTTCAAGCATCGTAGTTTCCACATCCGAAATCGTTAATCCCACCATTAATAAACAAAGCCCTAATGCCACACCACATACAACTTTAAACGTGCGGCTTTTTAACAACTTGAATAATTCTGCTCTAATTAATCTAAGCATTTACCACACCTCCAATCGCATTCATAAAGTAAGCTTCTAGACTTTCACCTTTGACTCCAATTCGTTCAATCAGAACGCCACTTTTTGATAGCGTTGAATTAATAAGCGAGACAGAATCTAAATGACTAAATAGCTTAAGTTGATTTTGATTTAACACTTCAAAGTTTGTAATGCCCATGTTCTCAAGTACCGTGACAGCTCTTGGCACATCATCGACCTCTAATTCAATATATTGCTTACATTTTTCACTTAACGTAACCGCCGAAAGTTCTTCGATTAATTCTCCCTCACGGATAATCCCGTAGTGGGTAGCAAGCTCTGCTAGTTCGCCTAAAATATGGCTTGAAATTAAGATCGTCACATCTTTTTCACGATTCACTTTTTTTAATAGCTCGCGAATTTCTACCACTCCCATTGGATCCAATCCGTTAATTGGCTCGTCAAGTATAAGGAATTTGGGATTTCCTAGTAAGGCGTTGGCAATCCCTAAGCGTTGGCGCATTCCCAGTGAAAAGTTTCTTACTTTTTTCTTCCCAACATCTGCTAATCCTACTAATTCTAATACTTCATCTATCATCTCACGCCCTGCAATATTACGCACGAGCCTAGAAACTTCTAAATTTTCATGAGCGGTCATATCTTTATAAAATGCTGGGGTTTCAATCAAACTCCCAATCATGGTTCTCGCCTCGTTTAACTCGGCTTCAGTTGTTCCCCCAAATAATTCAATTTCACCACTGGTTCTATGATTAAGTCCCGTAATCAGTCTAATCAAGGTTGTTTTCCCCGCACCATTTTGACCGATAAATCCGTAGATTTCACCTTTTCGAATCGTCATATTCACTTGCTTGACAGCGTGTTGTTTGCCATATGTTTTCGTGACATTTACTGTTTTCAAAATAATCTCTGACATCTTATCTTTCCTCCCGTTTCTTATATTTTCTTATTTGTCCTACTTGAACTAATACGTCCTGACAAGATTAGTATAGTCTCAAGGGTTTAAAAATCTTTAAAGAAAATATTAAGAAAGTATAAAGATTTACTCTTTTAACTTAAAGCCAATTCCCCACACGGTTTGAATATACTCAACCCCTGGATCTATTTTTGATAGTTTGGTTCTTAAATTGCTCACGTGAACATTGACTGTATTATCATCACCTAAATAGTCATTTCCCCAAATCGATTCAAAAATATTAGCACGAGTGAACACTTTTTGCGGATGCCCCATCATTAATTCTAAAATAGCAAACTCCCGACTTGTCAGTGTTAGTTGCTCTTGCCTAACCTTCACGTCTTTTGCTTCTTTGTTTAACACGATATTTTTAAACGTTAGCTCGCATGAGCTAATTTCACTTTTACTAAATAGTTGAGAACGTCTAATTTGTGCTTCTACACGCGCCAATACTTCATAGATATCAAACGGCTTTGAGATATAATCGTCTGCTCCAAGCTTTAATAATTGAATTTTATCTTCAGGTGTTACTTTTGCTGACATAATAATCACTGGCATCCATTGCTCTTTTCGAATGTCTTGAATCAAATCTTGCCCACTCATTCCCGGTAACATTAAATCCAGTAAAACTAGATCAAAGATCTCTTGCGATAGCACCATTTTTGCCTCAGTTCCTGAATAGGCGGCTTTAACCTCATATCCATTTTTACCAAGTAGTCCACAAAGCAATCCATTAATCTCCCAATCATCTTCCACAACTAACACTTTATACTGCCTCATATGTATTTCACCTCTATCAAAAAAACTCATATTTTTATACTTTAGGCGCTACGCTAACAGTCCAAATCTTGATGAAATCAAAGGTAACGATTTAATAACAGCCCTATTTATATTTCCCATAAATTTCTTTATTTGAGTTTATTATACACTATCTTAATTTAGATTGTCTCAAAGGATTTAAAACGTGGGACATAAAATCAATGAATGTATTTGTGAAATCATACAAATAAGTCTACGTCACATTGAGGTGGGAAATGGCTCCCCACGCGCTACAACTTTGTAGTAACCAGAGCTGCAGGATACTTAGCCTTTCAACTTTACTATGACTTATCTAAAAACATCCTCTCGAGGGTGTTTTTTTTATCCTTTTACAAATCGATCCAACTTAACCTGTGGTTAAGTTTATTAACTTCATTCTTAACAACCATTCAATTGTTATCAGCGTTTTACCCCTGTATAATAAAGGTAAAGGAGCTGATAAGTTTGAATTTAAAAATTGGCAGAAAGATTTACACGTTACGTAAAGCAATGGATTTAACACAAGAGCAATTAGCTCATACGGTGGGGGTTTCAACAGTTGCAGTTTCAAAATGGGAAAATGAACAAAGCTACCCTGATATTACATTACTACCACCACTTGCGAGAATATTTGATATCAGTGTGGATGAGTTATTATCTTATGAAAAAGAATTATCAATAGATGATGTGCTACTTTTAGAAAAAGATTGTATTTCTATATTTCAAACTAAAGGACTGGATGAGGGGTTACGTTACTGTGACATGCAACTTAAACAGTATCCTAATAATCTCTATTTAAAATTGCGATTGGCTTTTGTTTACCAACAATACTTTCACCATGCCAAAAGTGAAGATATCATGCTAGAGATTATAAATAAAGCGATTGATTTATTTAAAGCTGCCGCCAAAAGTGATGATTTAGACATTTTACAAGCGGCAAACCTAGGACTTTCATCGCTTTACATGATGACGGAAAAATATGATGAATCGATTGAGGCGTTACATCAACTTCCTAAGGCCATTGTTGATGTGGATCTGATGATGTCTTCTATTTTATTAGCTAAGGGTGAAATACAGGAATCAAAAAAAATGATGCAAAACTCGTCCTTCAAGGAATTAACTAATTTATTATTAAATATCAACAGTTTGGCGCATACGGCTCTAAAAGAAGGTGATTCTGTTTTAGCGCTGCAGTATGCCAACTACTATAAAGAAATCATCATACTTTTTGAACTTGGAGCGAGTCATCAGTTAAACTATTATTTATTACTAGCTGATATTACGGCTCATGTGCATGATGAGGAATCCACACTTGATGCCTTAGAACAATTAGTACAGCAAGTTATTTTGTGTCAGGATGATTTCACTCACTTAAACTCACCTCTATTTAATCTCGTTAAGCTAACTGAAAATGAAATTTCTAAATCAACGATGATGTTTAACATAAAACTATTGTTAACGCAAACACCTAAGTTTGAATTTATTAAAGAAACACCACGATTTGAAGAATTACTAAAACAATTAAGTTAATCAAAAAAATCCCGCGACGTGCGGGATTTTTCATTTGGGGTTATCTCATTAATTTTTTTTGACTTTTAAAGTGATGTTCTTTGGATTTTGAATCGTAGAAGATGGCAACTGCTAGACTATTTTTATTTTCATCTTTAAACGATTGAACCTATTCTTTTTCTTTTATTTGTTTCATGGCCAAACTATTTATTCAATAACATTCACATCATCAATTTTAAAATGTTTATATACTAAAATAAGTAAACCTTATTCTAAATTTTCTTTTAATCTTTTGATATTAGCTAAAATCTCATCGTACTGGGCTTCGTACTGCCGTTTTTTCTCTGTATTTGTTTCAAGACATAACAAAGAAATAACTTGTGTTAGTTTATTTTCTAAAATTAAAATAGCTGCTTGATTCTTATCAGTTACTTTAGCCATTTTTTTAGTCTTTTTCTCTTCTAAATAGCGGTCGTAACTCCCGTTAAACTCGATAACATTTTGATTACTAATTTCTATGATATAGTCACATACCTTATTAATAAAGGTCCGATCATGCGAAACGATAAGCATTGTTTTATCATTATAAATCAAGGCATCTTCTAAGGCCCCTAAAGAAACAATATCTAAATAATTCGTAGGTTCATCTAAGATTAAAAAATTATTATCTTCTAAAACAATTTTACAGAGCGCCACCTTAACTTTTTCGCCTCCACTGAGCACCTTTACTTTTTTATAAACCTCATCGCCCTTAAATCCAAATAAATTTAAATTGATTCTAATAAAGGTTTCATTAAACGAACTAGAAGCTTTGATATTATCTAAGATACTTTTTTCATGATCTAAAATATGTTGACTTTGATCAAAATAACCAATTTTAACTCGTGGGTTTATTGAAATGGCTTTATTATTATTTTGGATGATTTCTTTAATTAACGTTGATTTTCCACACCCGTTTTTTCCTACCAACGCAATTTTTTTATTACGTTTCACTTTGAACGAGACCTGATTTAGTAACACATGATCTTTAATTGAAAGTGTCAAATCATTGACCTCAACGACGTTTTTACTGATGATTTCCATGCCTTCTTGAACATTTATTTTAATTTGATTAATCGCTCTTGGTTTTTCTTTCACTTCGAGTTTATCAATTCGGCTTTGAATGGCTTTTATATTTCCATCGAGGTTTTTCTTTGCAGATTGGTCTCCCATTTTATGCAATCTTGCCTCAGAATTCCCCATTCGTTTAGGCGCTTTTTTGATTCCATCTCTTAAATTCATTTTCTTAATTTTAACTTCTTCTAGCCTATTGCGTTCCGATACATAGTGTAAAAACTCAACATGTTGTCGCTTATGTTCTTTATCTTTCAACTCTAAGTAGGTTGTATAATTTCCTGGATAAAGAGTTATTTTTCCCGCTTCTATTTCTATAATTTTATGACAAAGTGCATCTAAAAATTGGCGGTCATGTGAAACTAATAATAAACCACCTCTATAATTTTTAAACATTTCTTCTAAAATTTTTATACTTTCTTGATCTAAATTTGAAGTCGGTTCATCCGCAATCATTAATTTCTTTTGTTCTTGCAATGCATGTGCAATTCGTAATTTAACTTTTTCTCCACCTGATAAATGATTTTCAAATGTATCCGGCGCATTTAACATACTTTTAATTTTCCCATCTATTGCATCCAGTTCACAATCTTCATTTTGAGTCACATAAGCATAACTATCTGTCAAATAAATTTGTCCTTCATCTATTTCAATTTGATTGATGATTGCTTTTAATAGTGTTGTTTTTCCGGCACCATTGACACCTACTAAGCCAATTCTTTCATTTTCTAACATCTCAAAATGATCTATATCTAATACTAAACGATCTGAATAATATTTTTTAACTTTATCAATACTTATTAACGGCATAAAAAAATCCCTCCTAAAAAGTATACAAAAATACGGAGAGACTATAAAAATAGGCACCCTAAATAAAAGTATCACTCATCATTTATCCTCCGTATTTAAGCATTACAAATAAACCTATGCAAAATAGGTTGTTTTATAAAATTTATAATACTCTAAATTTAAAAGATAAATTATAGCTTCATTTTATTTTACCGTGCCCTTTCATTTGTTATTTAAAGTCTATCATGGTTATGATTTATTTTCAAACAAGTTTTATCTCACACTATATACTTTATGAATGATTAATCAAATGATCATAGACCCATGCTAAACCTAGTGTTATTATATGACTTTATTTTCGAGACGATTCTAACTCATAAAAAAAATCAACTATTTCTTTAAATCTAACATGATCTAATATGTGATGTAGATGATAAGGTGAGTTCTATGAAGTGTACATGATTTCATTAAAGGACCCACCCTGACTCTTTCCTAGAAGTCTATAAGATGCAGTAATAGTTTTGTTGATTTTCAAAACTATTACTGCATCTATAGGATACATTGATATCAAGACATTTAAACTATATATAATGCAACACAATGTCTAGTTTATTTATCGCTTCGTATATAGTAGCGATGAATTGCTTAGTTTGATATAATGAGGGATAGATTTAGCAAACGTGTTATTCTATTAAATGCTTATTATTTTGAGCCATTCATAAGTCCTATTTAACTTTAACTAAGATGATACGATATCATGATTCAAATGCATTTAATTTTTTAACTTGCTACTCCTCCTATAGAAAATATTTTTTTGTTTATATAAAGAAGGGCTGTGAACAAATGGCAACCATAAAAGAAGTGGCAAAACGAGCTGGGGTATCCGTTGGAACAGTTTCAAACGTCATTAATCAGATCGAAGTGAAACCTAAAACTAAACGATTAGTTGAAGAAGCGATTGAAGCTTTAGGGTATGAGCCTAATATATATGCACGTGGGTTAAAAGTGAATAAAACAAATACCGTTGCTTTGATTTTACCAACGGTTTGGCATCCATTTTTTTCCGAACTTGCTTATCATATTGAGAAAAACTTAAGAGAACTACAATTAAAAATGTTACTGTGTAACTCTGAAGGGGATTACCTGCGCGAGTTAGAATATGTCACGATGGCGAAACAAAATCAAGTGGATGGGATTATTGCTATCACTTACAGCGATATCGAACCCTTCGTATCAACAAAAATCCCTATTATTAGTATCGACCGTTTCTTTACCGAAAATATTACACATGTAAGTAGTGATAATTTTGAGGGTGGTAAAATGGGTGCTCACGAGCTTGTTAAAGCAGGTTGTAAAAAACTTTGCTTTATTGGGGAAGGCTCTCGTAAAGATAATTCAACCAGACATCGAAAAAAAGGATTTATCAGTTATTGTGAAGAGCATCAGATTCCTTATGAAATTTGTGAAGAGATAGGAAATCATGAAGAGTTCACAATAAAACTTAATCATTTTTTAAAAAGTCAACTTGTCTCTGAAAAATTAATTGATGGAATCTTTACTGTTACAGATGGATATGCCAAATTAGTATTCGATTTATTGACGCAACATCAAGTAAAAGTGCCTCAAGATGTTCAAATCATCGGGTTTGATGGAAGTAAGAGCCATTCTAATGACCTGAATACAATTTCAACGATTAGACAACCTGTTGATTTAATTGCCAAGCACGCTGTTCTAGCTTTAAATGAATTAATCAATCATCACCCAATTGAAAAAGAAATCATTCTCCCCGTTCACTTTATTAAAGGAGCTACTACTAAATAATACCTTAAACATAGCCTGACTTAGGTTATGTTTTTTTATTTGGCTCTGTTCTTTTTAAAGGTTGACAAAGCTACTATTTCGTATAGGATTACCTCTATTTGGATAAACTATAACTATTCAAATTCTTTTTTTGAGGTGACTTCTATGTTCATGCAAACCATTATTGACTTGCTTCCAAATTTATCGCAAGATGATCTTAATCAGTTGTCAACTGTTCTTTCAGACCGTCTCATTCAACAGGATTTTTCTTTACTTTCTATACAAATTAAAGAACAACGTTATGCATCGGGTTATCTAAACTGTCCA
>JBOFCV010000361.1:0-3326 GCA_051646305.1 Turicibacter sp. | reverse complement strand
CTGATAAGCCTTTATGACATCTGTTGTCGCAACCAAATTTAATGATTTTGTAGCCAAATACAATTCGATATATGTATCAGCAATGGGTGATTGTTTTCGATTAATCAAATCCACCTTATCTTGCATGATATCAAGTGCCATGACTTCATGGTGTTGTGCAAGTAAAATGGCGTTCGATAAGCCGACATAGCCAGCACCTGCTATTGTAATTTTCATCAATTTTCCCCCTTTTAGAGTGATTCACTCTTAGAAGTTATGCGCATCAGGTTATTGACATTTAAATGTACTAAGCCTTGTGCATGACTTTTGTTATGACAGTTTTAATACTCTCTGTGACGACTGATTCTCGTCCAATTATTAACACTAAAAAATAGATAATCGGTCCTCCGACTAGTGACACGATCATAATTAAGAACTGGGATGCAACATTTAGTTTAATGAACACAATGAAGAGCGCCATTAACAATGTGGCAAAAATATAGTTTAAAGTTGAACGGGTCACATAATGAATGTTTAATTCTTTTAAGACCACATGAATATAGATCGTCTCAATGACTGTGATGAATGCTTCCGTTAACACCCAAGTGATAGATGCCCCAATAAAAGAATAGCGCGGGATAAGGATGCTGTTTAACACGACACTAAATATCGCCGCACTTATTTGAATGCCGACAACGGCCTTTTCTTTTTGATGAGGTAATAGGATTTGTTCAATTTGATAGATACTAATGGAGGTGATGACGAGTAAAATCGAGATTATTTTTAATGACACGCTACCCGGAAGAAACTCTTTTCCTCCGAATAATAGCATGAGTTCATCTGATAGCAAAAAGAGTCCCATTCCACACGGGAAAGCCAATAAATAAATGTAGTTAATGGTCGCATTTAAAACAGATTTATACGCCTCATAATTTGTCTTAGCTAAGTAGGCAGCTCGTGGAATCAAAACGGTAATCAATGAATTGACGACACTAAATCCAATACTTAGAAACACCTTACTTCGTAAATACAGTGCCAAATCTGATTGGGACAAATTTCCAATTAAGGTTTGATCAAGTTTTGTATACAGTGAAATAATGAGCGTGATATAAAAGTAGGTTTTCATCTCATTTAGATAAAACCAAAAACTTAATTTCACCGTTTGTTTAGTTAGGAATTTCTTCGCGTGAATAAAATTAAAGACATTATTGATACTCAGTCCGATGATACTGATTAATCCATACATCAAATAATCCGCTGGATTTTGAATTAACCAAAAGATTAAGATGATATTTATTATTTTAAATATAAAATTACGAAACGTTAGAAATCCATATTCTTCGATGCCTTGATAAAACCAATCAATTGAAAAAATATTTAACAAAATCATCGTCATCATCATGACATACAGTGCTAACTCACTTGCAAACATCTGAAAATAAAAGATAATCCCCAGATAAACGACCATAACTAGTAGGGATAAGATCCATTGGATGTTTAATAGATTCCAAAAGATAGTCGTCAGTTGTTCTTTATCCTTTCGATTTTTTGAAATTTCTCTCATGCCATACCGGGGGATACCAAATGATGCAAATAAGATGAACCACCCAACAATGGACATTGCGTAATTAACTTTCCCAATATTTAAGGCACCTAAGACCTGTGATAGATACGGTGCCGTCACTAAAGGGAAAATAAGATTGATGCCATTAAGCATTAAGTTATATAAATAATTTTTAGTGATAGATTTTTGTTTCATCCTGCACTCCCATTCAGAATTTTTTAATGGGAACCCATTAAACTTCAATGGATTTCTTTAAGTTTAAACAACAATAGAGAATGATGAGCAGTAAAATTAATCCAAATGAACTAAAAAACTGAATGGTTTGAATAAATACGATAAAAATGATGACTGGAATCACATTCACAAATGATTCTACTTTAATGTGTGCGAATAAACTTCCAATCCATTGAATGGCAAAGACAAAACCTATGCATCCCCATGCTAGAAAGATTTCTTGAATCCCATTGTGCGTCACATTTTCTAATCCAAACTTAGGATAATAATTAAATAACCCGTTCCCAATAAAAAAGTTGTGATAGCCGCCGAGAATAATATCATTGTATTGCACGAGCAACTCATTTCGTCCATTGCTTATATCTACCACATCAAATCGCATGATGATTTGATTAAATAACGTTGTTACGATATCACTGTACTGCATCCAAACAATGGCGGTTAAGATCCCACCCATTCCCAAGATTAGAAGCAAAGTCATGGGGCGTTTTAGAAAATAAATGCAAACTAAGATAATTAAAAACACTAAAGTTATGATAAACGTTCGTGATTGTGTAAATAAACCGATCCCAACTAATCCAATCATTTGGATAGCTAAACTTATTTTAGAAACATTGGATTTTAACAACAATAAACAACCAACTGCTAATCCAAGTATAAGGTATAAAGCCAGTTCGTTTGAATTAAACATCGTGATCATCCCCGTATGATTTTGAAAAAGACTTAGCGTATTTCCTAATCGGACATCGGTATTGAGCATATTGTGTAATCCTATTTGCCTAACGGTAATAAAAAACACCGTTAAGGCCGATGAAAAGGTACCCAACACGAACGTGGATAAAATAGCTTTATAATCGAGACTTAAGTTTTTCAAGTACATTAAGATTAATGAAACAAACAATAAGTAGATTCCAAGCTTCATGACCATTAACACCTGACCACCACTTATAATATTTATCGTTTCTAACATTACAATTCCAATAATGGGAATTAGTGATAAATCAAACCTTAAATCCTTAATATATTTTAATCCAATACAACCTGTGGCTAGTAGCATGATTTCATGCATCGGTAGCCCCCCTTTAAATGGCATCATTAAAGCGAGTAAAATAACTACTTTTTCAACAGGTAAATAAATAAAAGATATAACAAAAAATAGCGTCATCACTATTTGATGAATATTAAACCCTAACCAATCTCTCATGAAAATAAGTGTTAAAAAAGCAATTCCAAACAAGATAACATCGCTCATTCTACTATTTTCAAACTGTTCTAATAGACGTTTCATCCGCATCCTCCTTTCGGTAAATTTTTCTTAATGATTCAACCGTCGTCTCAATCCCAAACCCAGATTCATTCACCAAATTTGTTTGATTCATCCTCATATACTTTCTATTTTCCATCATGAAGTCAGCCCAGTTTTGCGCTGTTTGATTTGATTCTATTCTATTAACCTGAGCCGTGATATCAACAGATTTGGTAATATTATCAGCAACAAAGCACATCAATCCATTTGCCTGCGCCTCAACTAAGGTCACCGGTAACCCTT
>JBOFCV010000357.1:0-3550 GCA_051646305.1 Turicibacter sp. | reverse complement strand
AAAAAGTAATAGGTTTTATCATCATGTATAAATACTTTGGTTGAGAGGCCAAATACATTTTTTATGGTGTCAGATTGAATGATTTCTTCTTTTGAACCGGTAAAGACCACCGTCCCGTGATTCATAACAACGAGTTGGTCTGAATACGTTAAGGCTTGTCCAATATCATGTAAGACCATTAGGATGGTCTTATTTTTTTTCTTTAATGTCTTAACCAATTCGAGGATCTCAATTTGATGATTTAAATCTAAGAATGTTGTGGGTTCGTCAAGTAAAATAATCTCTGTATCTTGTGCTAACATCATGGCAAGATAGACCTTTTGACGTTCTCCACCCGATAGATTGTGCAAAGACTCATGGCGCTTGTGATAAACACCGGTTAACTTCATTGATTCCTTAATGAGGTGTTCGTCAAAAGCGGTTTTTTTGTGCATGAATCCTAGATGTGGAAAACGGCCATGAGAGACAAGTGTTTCAACGGTTGTATTCGGAATATCTCTGACTTGAGGGAGGATAGAAACTTTTTTTGCATAGTCATTTAGCTTATACTCTTGTAAATCCATATGATTTAAAGTAATGGAGCCAGAATCTAGGGTTAGAAGTCTTGAAAGACATTTTAGTAAGGTAGATTTACCACATCCATTAGGGCCGATTAATGTTGTGATTTCACCTTTTTTGATGGAGAGAGTTAAATTTTTTAAAATCATCTCATCCTCATAGCGTACAGATAAATGGGTTATATCAAACATTAAATCGCCCCCTTTTTGAAGTGATGAGTAACCAAATAAAGAAAGGACCCCCTAAAAAGGACATCATAATACCAACAGGTATTTCATAAGGAGCACATAGCATTCGAACGAGTAAATCACATAATGTCACAAAACTTGCGCCAAAGATGGCGACAAGCGGAATAAGGAATTTATTATTGGTTCCAATAAAAAGCCTAACTATGTGGGGAACAAGTAATCCAACAAAACCTAAGAGTCCGGCAAAGCTAACGGCACTACCTGCAAGTAAAGCCGCAATGGCAAGAAAAATAAATCGGTATCGTTTTACTTTTAGTCCAAGTGAATATGCAATCTCATCACCGAGCGCTAAAATGTTTAAAGCTTTGGCAAAGAGAAGGCTAAGTACAATTCCTAACGTGATATAGATGATGGGATAAGTTAATTTTGACATCGTAATACCTGTGAATCCACCAATCATAAAACTTGTAGCACCTACCATGCTATCGGGATTTATGATTGAGATCAGATCAAGGGCTGCACCCAATATTGTTGAAATGGCAATACCAGAAAGGATAATTGAAATTCTTGAGGCACCCGTTTTTAAGGCAATAAAATAAACAAGTAAGGCAGAACTTAAGGCACCAATAAACGCTGCAAGGGGAAGTAATTGATACTGATAGGGAAAGAAAATAAAAACAAGAATAGCACAGAGTGCAGCGCCCGAATTAATACCTATGATACTAGGACTTGCAAGTGCATTATTCATCACTGTTTGTAAAATACAACCTGAAACGGCTAATGCAGCGCCTGCAAAACACGCCGCCATTGTTCTAGGAATTCGAACGTGAAAAATAATGGAATAACTACTAGAGCTTGTATTGTTAGAAAATATTGTCTGAATGAAATCGAAGAATCCGATTTTAACTGATCCCAAAAGAATGCTTCCCATACAACTGATGAATAATAAAATGAGACTTAAGATAAAAATAAGTTTATATGATTTTTTTAATTTAGTTAAGAATATCTGAAAGGTATTCATAAGCTTGATCCCACCTTTGGTTTGGTTTATAGTGGAACAAATCTTTCGGTAAGATATGAACATTATTATTTTTAATAGCCTTCAAATTTTGGTAGGCAGGGTGCGTTAAGATAGATTCTTCCAAAACTGAAATGGCTTTGTCTGTATCATTTCCCATTGTTGTGACAAAGATATAATCAGGATCTTCTTTTATGATTATTTCTGTACTTAAATCTTCTAATAATGAAGGATATAATTCTGTTAAATTAACAGTGCCAAAAGATTGTAGCATTTGTCCTGTCATATTGTTGATATCACGAGCTTTTACACCTGATGAGAAGGCGCGAAGTAGTAGTATTTTGGTATCATTTTTCGCTCCGGTATTAGCTAAAATATCAGTAATTTTTTGGTGGACTGCCTCTCCATTTTCCTCATATAAATCTTTGCGTTCAGTGATATCTGTTACGATATTTAACATGCTTAAATAGTCCTCAAAGACTTCAACATCAAAGAATGCAGTTGGAATTTGACTTTGCTTTAAAACTTGGGCAATTTCTAATTGTTCTGATATGTTAGGGTTTAAAAGGACAAGGTCAGGATTAAGGGCAAGTATGAGTTCGATATTTGGAGTTTTAGTACTTCCAACAATGGAAGCATCTTGACTTGTTAGAACATCTCGCTCCAGTGCATCATCGGTTACGCCAACTAAAGTTCCACCACCTAGTTCCCATACCTGTGCATAAGAACCGTACAAACTCACCACATTTTCTATTTGTTTAGTAACGGTTACCTCTTGGTTTAAGGCATCGGTGAAAGTATAGGGCTCATTTGATGTTTCAACAGGTTCTGTTTGGGTCACGGGTTGACTACAAGCGGTAAATGAAAGGGAAAATACGGCAATAATTAAGTATTTTATTAGTTTCATAAGGTCTCCAATCTCGTTATTATTTTTTGCATATCTAGATAAAATAGAGTAATAGTTTGATAATACACAGCGGTTCTTTTAATCATAAAACATTTGGTGAAATGGTATAAAAGACAAGAAAATGATGTGTTTATATTCTATTTTCTACTCTGAAATTCTAGTGCAGTAATTTTTTTAAGTGTATCAGAAGTTTTAATTTTATCAAATACTTTTTAAATAATTTAGGGTAGAAGAACTCGTTTTTGCGAATTCTAACAGTTCATAGGGGCTAGAGACTAGCACCGAACGTAAGGATTTAAAGGCTAGCTAGAGTAATTTGAGTGTTATTGTTAAACAGCAAAAGAGGAGCTTGGAATAAAATAAATAGTTTAACATCATGTGAGGAGCGCATGATAAAATGATTTGATTTTTGAAAAAGAAGTGGTTAAATAAGATAATTGATATTAGCGGTTATTCCATTTTGTCATTTGTGAATAAAATTTTCCTTAAGGATCAATTCATTAATAAATGATAAGGCAGAAAAAAAGATGAATCTTTTAGGTTTTATCTCAGATTATCCGACAGTTTCATAAAAATAATGAACAGGGTGCACTGATAAAAAGACATTTGAATCAAAACTTCCACATTTTATCGTATCTTTGGATCATAAATCCATTAAAAAACCAACAGTAAGGTATAAGCGCGATAAATAAAAGACTTGAAGTATGTTGGGAAGTTTAATTCATCTTATTCTAAATAGTGATTGAATATGTACGGAGGGATAGAATGAATTTTGAAAAAAATGAAACAATAAAAAAGTTAGAATTATTTAAACAGGTTAAGCCTGAAACAATTGAGAAGTTTTTGGAGGTTATTCAAGTCAATTGTTATCAGAAGTCA
>JBOFCV010000353.1:0-2514 GCA_051646305.1 Turicibacter sp. | reverse complement strand
TATTACTAAAGCTATGGCTGCATTTACATCAATTCACACGATACCAACACAAGTTGAAGAATGGGCAGATAGAAACTTCCCAGCTCAAGATAATGGATTTGATGTCTTACAATATTATCAAGATAGAGCAGAAATTGATCCATACTTAGATTATTCAGCTGGACATAATTGGAGTTATTCATCATTTGTAACAGAATGGTTTGTTGACCCAACAACATTGACAACACACTTAGAGACTTTAGATGAAATTTTAAAATCTAACCTAAGTAAATAAGTAAATAAGTAAATAAATAAAGCAGGTAAAGGCGCACTCTAGTGTGCCTTTAGTATTAAAAAGGTAAGGGAGTGTTATTATGGCGGTAGGTAAGAAGAGTGAAATCTTTTTAAGAGAACATAAGTTAAGATATTTTTTAGGTGATATTCAAAAATATCGCTTCAAAGAAAAAATTGATATTAATTCATTTTTAACATTAGAGGAAAAAAATGAAGAGGTTAATCCACCGCTACCTTTAAATAAAGAGTGGAAACAATCTGAAATAGGGTTAAAATGGGGTGGAATTGATACCTATATGTGGACAAGATTCACATTTGATTTTCCAGATCGTTGGAAAAATCAAAAAATCGTAGGAATATTTGATTTTGGAAGAACTCAGCCAGGGGGATTAGTCGGAGCTGAAACATTATTATATATTAATGGTGTTCCATATAAGGGAGTCGATCAAAATCATTTAGAAGTTGTCATAAAACCTGAGCTAATAAATAATCAAACAGAATTTTCATTCCGTTCTTGGAGTGGAGTGCCGAATCAGTTTAGATATGATGTTCATTCTAATTACTCAATTAGAATTAGCAATGAAGGTCCAATTGGGGCAATTCACACAGTAAAACAGATGAATTTTGGTATTATCGATGAAAAAATCAACGGTTTTTACTACGATGTTTTAGCAATATTAGAAACAGTTAAAGCCATTAAGAAAACCAATTCTACAGAAAGTGATATGCTTTTACGTGCACTAGATAAGGTTTATAAATTCATTGATCCAACTTTAGAAATGTTAGACATTAATGCACATATTCAACAGTTGTATGAAGCAGCAGATTTGTTAAAAATAGAGCAAAGTAAAATTAAAAAAAGTAGTAATGTAAAATTTAGTGCAATAGCGCAAACACATATTGACGTTGCCTGGTTATGGCGAATTAAACATACACGTGAAAAGATCGCTCGCTCTTTCTCAACAGCATTACGACTTATGGATGAATATCCAGACTTTATCTTCTTACAATCACAACCTCAATTATTTGCGTATTTAAAGAAAGATTATCCGACTATCTTTGAAGAAATCAAACAAAAAGTTAAAGAGGGAAGATTTGAAGTTGATGGAGCTATGTGGTTAGAAAGTGATTGTAATATCCCAAGTGGAGAATCGCTAACACGCCAAATTTTATATGGAAAAATGTTTATGGAAGATGAATTTGGAGTAGATTCAACATTTTTATGGATGCCTGATGTATTTGGATACTCATGGTCATTACCTCAAATATTAAAGAAATCAGGTGTAGATACTTTCTGTACGACTAAGATGGGATGGAATCAATATAATCGAATTCCGTTCAATTCTTTTTGGTGGAGAGGGATGGATGGAACAGAGATGATGACTCATTTAATTGAGGATACTAGTTTCCATGAAATTTCAGCTGATACGATGGTAAATGGTTGGGAAAAATACAAAGATAAAGAATTAGTAGATGGGATATTATATCATTTTGGATTAGGTGATGGTGGTGGTGGACCTCAAGAGCTTAATGTAGAACTTCTACACAGATATAATGAAATGCCAGGCTTACCATATATTGAATTTGAGAAAGCTGGCAGCTATTTTAACAGATTAAATGAAACAGCTTCAACAACTGATGAATATGTACATACGTGGGATGGCGAGTTTTACCTAGAATTACACCGTGGGACATTTACATCGCAAGCATTTACGAAAAGATATAATCGTGAATTAGAATTCAAGTACCGCAATACAGAAATTTTAGGTAGTTTAACTCATCTCAAATATGGTAATTGGAATTTATATGATCAAAAAATGATGACAGATGGTTGGAAACTTATTTTACTAAACCAATTCCATGATATCATTCCAGGATCATCAATTGAGGATGTTTATGTAGATGCGTTAAAAGATTATCAAAAAGCAGAACAAGTTATATTAACGCAAAAAGAACAATTTGAAGCTGCTTTAGTAGAAGATACCTCTAATAAATACAGTATATTTAATCACTCGAATTGGAGTATTACGGATCAAGTATGGATTAAAGATCTTGCTAAAGATGGAATTTTTTATTGTGAAGGAACAAAATTAAATAGTGAACGAATTGGGAATGACTACTTAGTAATCATTGAAAATATGAAACCATTAAGCTACACAGTCATTGATTTTGAAGAAACAAAATCGCAAAAAAATGACGAGTTAATGACCATTACAACAGAATTAATTGAAACACCTTACT
>JBOFCV010000311.1:0-2562 GCA_051646305.1 Turicibacter sp. | reverse complement strand
TTTTTAACTTTAATACAGTCTTTATGATTAGGATCGAAGTTACAAATAAATCCTTTATTTATAATTTTAGTCATAATTTCAATTTCTTTATTAGTATAAGTAACTCCTTCACAAACATGACGATTTGTTAAAAATAAAGTTTTTTTATCAGTAGAAGAAATTATTGACCCAGACCCATGACCACCAATAGGATTATAAATCTTTACTACAGTTGATCTAAAATCATACGGAACAGTATTGATACTGATAAATCCGAAAATAAATAATGTAAAAAATAATGTAATTTTAACTAACGATTTGAATGAATCCATATATACTCCCTGTTACTTAAGAGTATATACTATTTATTTTTTTGTGTCAAATGAAGAATTGAAGAAAATTAAAATATAATCAGCAATTTTGATAATATCTATTCCGAAATCACCAACAATCGTGCAACATAATTCTTCCATATCATCAATATCCATTTTAACATTCTCAACACCAGTCTCTGATACAAATGCGTGTAATAATTCATGTCTAATGAAATGTGGCAAGAAAAAATCGGTTCTAAAATGAATTTCTTTTGAGTCAGGCAGCGTCATGGCCGCCCAATCTTTATGTAATTTAATAAACTTTCTTGGAGTCAACATTTTAACTGTCCAATTAGACCCTTTAATTTGGATGGTTAATTGTTTAGACATACAAACTCCTACGGTTTATATTTACCATTAATAAAATTTATAAGTTGTCTACTTCCATCTTCATTAATAATACAATGTGTATTTGTCCATGCAGTAGAACCGGTCACATAATCTTCTTTTAAAGGTGTTGAAGTTCCAACCCGATAAATACCTCGAAGTATTGCTGCTGAATGTGAATGGGCTATAACCGCATTACCGAACGTGGTTTCAGCCCGAGTCATTGATCCCTCAATATCACCATGAGCACCTAATTGTATTCCTTTAATAATAAAATCTTCATCACGTTTTAAAAATTTAATATCTGGATCATTGATATAGTGTTCAAAAGGATCGAACCCATCATATTTAGCGGCAGCTAAATCTAAAGATAATCTAAAGTTCAACGGATCGTATACAAATCTACACTCGTCTAAATAACGGTCAATCCAATAATCATGATTACTTTTAACAATAACTAATTTATCAGTATAAGATTTTAAAATACCTAATTCAGTTTTATTTATGTCTAATTCTTGTTTTAATGTAATATCAGTGAGTTTAGCTCGGGTTATATTCTTACCAATAACATGATGGTTAATTGAATCACCATTGAAACAATCATGAATTAATAAATGTTTAGGTTTATATACTGATAAGAAATCAAACGTAGCCTGTCTGATTGTAATATCGGTATGTGTAGTATGCCAATCACCTAATATAACAGCTAATAATTGAGTTTGTGTTGGTTTATTAATACCATTATATTTCATACCTAAATCGTAAAAACATCCTGAATCATTAAATTGTATTTGTCTGAAATGGAAGTTTTTTTCATTTTCTATTTCAACAATTAATGCCCCCATAACATGATCGTGTTCCGCAATATAAGCAGTTCTACGACTCATGTATCGTGTTGTATGATATGCTGGTAAAGTAATTGCTCCAGTAGTCATTAATGCGTGAGGTAGCTTATTATTTGCGACTGAAACATAATCGAGATTTTGTTTAGGTGAACCAAAAATCATTGACGTATTTCTTTGGCCAAATCTTCCTAATCCTGTATGTGGTTGGATTTGTTTAGCTGACATTTTGATACTGCTAATTTTTAAATTATCGTTTAAAAATGTATCTTGAAATACGATATTCTCACCTTTAAGAGATTCATCTAAACCGTCGGAAACATTGGCGGCAGGATCAGCAGATACTAAAATTAACAATTCAGCATTGTTTAATTTACAGTATTGTTTGATTGATTTAAAACTTGATTCACAAACTGGAGCACCGACTACTGCTGTAGTAATTACATATTTCTTAGCTGTTGATACTAAATCCTTAATTTTATTTGCTCTATCTTCAGTAAATAATGGTTCGTCTATATCGTCTAATACTACTTGCATTAATTCTGACAACGAACCAAAGTATCTTCTTAAGCTTCTTCTTGGGACTCCGAATAATGTATGAATTTCTCTTGTTGTGGGAAATCTTGAGTTTTGATTATAAAAGTTCTTAACTTCTTCTAATAACCACAATTTCTTTTCACTCATGTTTGTCATAAATCATTCCTTTAAACAGCTAATCTTTCTTGTTCTTCCATTTCTAAGTATTTATCTATATTTTCCATGAAATTTTCATATGTGATTAATTTCTCTTCAGAAGAAGCATCCATTTCGAGTATTTGTTCACGAATCTTTTTTTCGAAAATCTTTCGATTGATATTTAAGATACTTTGTTTTGAAAATACTTCGGACATTTTCTTCTCCGGTTAACTTTATTTAAGAATATATTATTTTTTATTTAAAGTCAACTTATAATTACTTGATAAATCACTAAAAACTCAAGATGTTATCCAAGCGGTCCGAATACAAAACGCCTAATTTCTTCATTATATCTTTTAGATGCT
>JBOFCV010000288.1:0-3856 GCA_051646305.1 Turicibacter sp. | reverse complement strand
CTTATTGAATATAGATTTTAAGCGGATAATACCAATTAAGTGAAAATCTATATCTTTTATATTGATTTTATTGTTTATGGTGTGGTAAGTTAACTATAACTTAAACCTTCATTTTGTACGTTTGGATAATAGTCTTTTTTAAAACATTAGCTTGTGGTAAATAATGTTTTTTTATGTATTTTCTTCATGTGTGCAAATGTACACTTTAAAAATTGTAAAATCTTTTATACAATATTTCCTGTAAGAATAACAATGGGGATTGAAGTTCTTATATAAATTAGGATGGTGTTTACATATATGTTTTTTTGAAGATGCTTATTAAAAGTCGTGAGGAGAACACTTTTAATAAGCATCTTTTTTTTCATGTTCTAATAAACTTTAATCGATTATTTTTTATATCGTCTTAAAAAACCCTTAACTGTTCATACTAAAATATATTAGGTCAATTAAAGTTAATATGATAAGATTAAGGCTGTACCAATTTTATGACAGTTTTCTATGTTACAAGTTTACTTATCTACTTGGACTAAAACTGAAAGGAGCTTTTTATGAATTTTAAACAACTAGGAATTAATGAGGAAACAATTAACATACTAGAAAAAGGTGGAATTAAAACGGCTACCCCTATTCAGCAAGAATGCATTCCCCTTATTAAAGAATATAAAGATGTGATTGCTGAGGCCCAGACTGGAACTGGTAAAACATTAGCTTTCTTACTTCCAATCTTTGAAAACATTTCACCTGATATTAATGGCGTTCAAGCCTTAATCATTACACCGACTCGCGAATTAGCACTTCAAATCACACAAGAGGCAACTAAATTAGCAACTGTCAAACAACTTAACGTCCTATCTTTATATGGTGGTAAAGATGTTGGCGCTCAACTTAATAAATTAAAAGGTAATATTCATCTGGTTATTGCAACACCAGGTCGTTTAATTGATCATCTTGAGCGTGAAAGCATTGAGTTAAGTAAACTTAAAACAGTTGTGCTAGATGAAGCCGATCAAATGCTTTTAATGGGATTCAAAAATGAAGTTGAGCGTATTTTACGTGCCACACCAAGAAATCGTCAAACACTTTGTTTTTCAGCTACAATGAATCCAAATGTAAAACGTTTAGCTTATCGCTATTGTTATGAACCAGTCATCGTTTCAATCCAAAAGAAAGAAGTGACATTAGATACAATCAAGCAAGAAGTTGTTGAATCATCTGATCGTTGGAAGCAAGATGCTTTATGTACAGTCTTACAAGAAGACAATCCATTCTTAGGTATTATTTTCTGTCGCACTAAACGTCGTGCTGATCTTTTACAAGCCGGAATGAAAAAACGTGGATTTAATTCTTCAGTCATCCACAGTGACATTCCTCAAAATAAGCGCGAACGTATTTTAAAATCATTTAGAAATGCAGACCTTCAATTCTTAATTGCGACCGACGTAGCCTCTCGTGGGCTTGATATAAGCGGTGTAACACACATTTACAACTACGATGTACCTGAATCACCAGAAACTTATATTCACCGTATAGGGCGTACTGGACGCGCAGGAGAACATGGTTATACTTGTATGTTTGTAGCACCAAAGGATGAAGAAGAATTTAACGCCATTGAACGCAAAATTAAATTTAGTATTCCACGACGTGATGTAAACTTCAGGTAATTTCACCTTTTTTGTTTAAACGTACAACTAAGCCAGTTAAGCCAATCCTTTAAAAGTAGCTTAACTGGTTTTTAATATTCTATATGGATTGAATTAACTTATTCCACTCTCGTAAAATAAAGAAAACACGCTCAAAATGTAGAGCGTGTTTTCTTTATTTTAATTCATTAAATTTCCCACTTGGTAATTGTCAGTTGACCATTACCACTAACTGTTAATTCTGTCTCATGACCTTCGTTATAAATACGAGTCGTGAAAACTTCTTCCCCGTCATTTAAGTAAATTTCTAAAATAGATTGATCTGAATAAATGGTGATGTCAGAAATAGTTTGGATGGCTACGGCACGAGAATCACGCCCACATCCACTTTTACCTAAGTTTAATTCAAATACTTCATCATGATACGTTAAGGTACAGTCTTGACGTAATTCAATATTAAACTGCGTACAATCTTGAACCACTAACTTTAATTCAAACGTATTGCTTTGGAATAATTCAAATGATGTTTTTTCATTTAAATTAAACGTGTCAATCGTCGTCTTATCTTTACGTAAAGCTTGTAACTCTTCTACTGGAACTTGATAGACTTTATTTTCTTTTAAAACTAATTCACGTGGTAACGTTAGGCAGTGTTGCCATTCATTTTCAATGGTTGGATTTCTATGATCAACAGCATCTGGAACCCCTGCCCATCCAATCATGATCACACGGTTTTTGTGGTCTTTAAATGTTTGTGGTGCATAAAAATCGAATCCACGATCTAGCTCTTCAAAAGTCTGAATTGTTAAGTTTTGCTTTCCTTCATCAAATGTTCCAAGCGCATATCCCGTTTGATAAACATTATGATATTTCAACCCCTCTGCTTCCATCCCTTGCGGTGAGAATATAAAGACGACTTGATCATCTAATTGAATTAAATCAGGACATTCCCACATATATCCGAAATCAGTCAGACCACCTGCTGGAACACTTACGAAATCCCAATTTAATAGATCCGTTGATTTATATAATAAAATATAGCCTTTATCATCTTTAGAACGAGCCCCAAGCACCATATAGAATACACCTGACTCTTCCCAAACTTTAGGATCGCGAACATGTAACCCCATTGTTTGCGGGTAATCTTCATTTCTTAACACGACAGTTTTTTCAGAGAAATGATAACCATCACTTGATTTTAACATGATCACATTTTGCTCACGTCCGGTTAGGATATAATCATAATCCCCCTCATGTTTAACATTTCCTGTATAGAATAAATACATTTCATCTTCATGGATAAGTGCTGAACCTGAATAAACACCATCTCTATCTTCTGAAATATCTGGGAATAAAGCCACCTCATGCTCTTTCCAATTAATTAAATCCGTTGAGGTATAATGTCCCCAAAACTTTAGTCCGCCCTCTGCATCTAATGGAGAATATTGATAAAAGACATGATATTCACCTTTAAAGTAACACAACCCATTTGGATCATTAATCCATCCAATCGGGGCCATTAAATGATAATCATTTCGCCAAGCATCCGCTTGAACACGTGACATATTTTCTTGTTTGTGTCTTTTTATTTGCTCTAAGAAATCTGCTCTTTTCATGTTGCAAAACCACCCTTATTATTTATTCATCATACCTTGTATGTCTTCCATTGTCGGTAACGCGCCAATCGCTCCCTTTTTAGAAACAGTTAAGGCCGCTGTTGCTGAACAGAATGTTAACATTGATGCTAACACCTCGTCTGATAAATTGATTAATTCCGCTAATGTGTTAACCTCATTTGCTACTTGATATAGGAATGACCCAATAAATGAATCCCCTGCACCCGTTGTATCTTCAGCTTTTACAACAAATGAATTTACTGAAACCTTTTTAGTTTTTGTAATAAAATCAGATCCATTTGTTCCTTTTGTATAAATGACAGCCTGAACAGTCCCGACAAATAATGAAGCTAACGCCTGCTCTTCATCCGCAATACCAGTGATAAATTCTAATTCTTCATCACTAATCTTAACAATATGAGCTAATGGTAAAAACTCAAGAATGGCTTGACGGCAAGCCTCTGGTGTCTCCCATAACGGTAAACGAACATTTGGGTCAAAACTTATCATTCCGTTATGCTTAACCGCAAATTCGATTGCTTTTTTATGAGCCAATTTAATCGGAGCATCAATTAAGCTCACAGAACAAAAATGTAAAAT
>JBOFCV010000265.1:0-2686 GCA_051646305.1 Turicibacter sp. | reverse complement strand
ATCGGATAAAGGCGCCAATAAAACGTGATAATCGAAAAAATTAATCCAAAAACACTTAAAAGTTTCGTCAAAACACTACCTGTCAATAAGATGACCCCTAACAACACAACAAAAATAAGCTTCGTCCCCGCTACCCAATACACCAAATATTTAACAAACTCATGTAACTGTGGATCCTTCTTCGATACTTCCCACGCATCAAAAACGCCTACACCATTTCCCAACTGCGTTCCCGGTTTAACATATAAAATCATCACATTAATCAACTCAAGCACCATAAAAAAGCCAATCGCCACCGATAAAATATCCATCATTTGACCTCCTGTTGTTTCAGTTCCCGTGTCTGCTCATCGATTATTTTTTGATAAGGTCGAATCATAACCTCATTCAAATTAGGAGCAATTTTCTTTTTAATATCGGGTTTTGATAACAAAAAGCCAATAACCTGTAACTGTAAACGTTTAAATATTTGTTTCTGTGGATAATCATAAAAACCCTGTTTTTTATAAAACTTGTGATCTTCTCTCATTAAACCGCCCGTCATATAAATTAAATCTCTAAAAATTTTAGACCCACCCACACCTAAAAAGTTTTGTGGTAATGAAATTTTATTTTCAAGCGCATAAGCCGTTTTACCCGCCAATTTTCTAATATTTTCGTGCACCACCGCATCATTTAAGCTTTCATCACTCACAACACCTAACATAAAATGATGTGATACTTCACTCCGACCTTCTAAAATATTAATTAAGTGATGCTCCTTTGAATATTGCCCGCTTAATAGATAACCAACAGGCATCCCCATGGTCGCCGTTCGATGACCATCACAAAAATGACGATCATTAAATAATTTAAAATCTGTCCCTATATAATGATTTTTAATGGTGGCAGCATAAATAATCGCATCCGCTGTTTGAATTTGTTCACGTAAAAACGTCTCAAATCCATCCTTATAAATACAAGCACCATCCGACGCACAATTTAAACAACCCAAACACCCACCCAAAAATTTGAAATCTCTAATATTTATCACACGGGTTTGATACGTATAAACATGTTGGAAATCAGCTATCATACGTTGCAAGTTCATATCAGAAGGCTCACAATTCGTTAAAATTAACGTATCAAATTTCTTTATTGGCTCTGTTTTTAATTCATTGAAGTTATATGTAAAGGACGGCATTTGCGCTAATGGTATTTTCTGTTCAAACAAGTCATGTGTAGCGGCATACGTCACATAATTCCAAAATTCAATAAGTTGTGCTCTCCCTTTTTCACAAAGCAAATCTTCCATGTCCGCCGATAATCCCGGTAAGATTTTCAACCCCAAATCTGTACTATTTTGCTCGACATACTGATGGGCCGTCATATCATAAAAGTGTTTCGACGTTGTTAGTTGAGTCATCAATTTCCCTTTAAAATCATCTTCATTGGCGACCGCTTTGATCGCATCAATAAATTTATGGAGCTGATAGGGTGCTACCGCACTATAAACAGGATACGCAAATAAAATTAAATCACTTTGTTTCATTGTTTCAATCGTTTGTTGTAATCCGTCTTTAGTTTCGAACTTTCTAACATATTTTCCTACGTGTAAGATCTCAAATTCACATTGTGGAAAACATTTTTTCAAATACTCCACCGATTGAATCGTAAAACTATATTTTCCTTTTGGACTCCCGTTAATCACCGCAATTTTCAATAAACTCATCCCCTCATCTTACTCGTTACTTTTTTAAATTTACTCAACTAAATAATCCTTAAGTAGATAGCCATCTTTTATTGGAATAAACTTGGATAGTCTTGGATTAATGGCGTGTGTCGGACAATCATAAATGCATTTCATACACATGCTACAATTAAATCCAAACTTCGGATTTTGGTTCTTACTTGGTTTAATATTTTTCATCGGACACTCTTTCCAACAACGACCACATGAAATACAATCTTTATTTGCATATAATTCCAACCCAAATAACTTTGCCGCATGCTTTTCCACTTTCCCAACCTTATTTAATGACTTAGCCTTAAATGAAACGACTTTAGAATCTACACTACCTTGTTTTAAATGATTAGCAAGCTCACTCAATTGTACTTGCGCCTGTTGCACGACCGTTTTCCCTAAATCCTCAGGGAATTTTTTCATTAAAGTCAATGGCATCGCGATAACACGGTCAATCCCAACAGCGTACCCCTTATTTTCAAACACTACTCTTAGCTCATCTGTTGCTGCATCATTTAACCACATATCATGACACCCCACTGCGATAAAGTGAACCTGATTAAACATTTTACTCGGCAAATTCTTTGCAAAGTCCACGACTTGTTGCGGGCAATTAAACGCATGAATCGCAAACATAACAACTAAGTACTCCCCACCCTTTAAAGTACCTATCTCATCAAATGCTAAATTAAAAACCTGTACTGACGATTCACCTAAATGACGTTGAAGTTTGTTAGCTAAAAATTTTGTATTGCCAGTATAACTAAAATAAGCAATTGTATTCACCCTACTCCTCCTCTACCCCCCTAGATAACTCCTTATATTTTCGATAGATAAATTTTTTAGTCATCCCGTTTATCTTAATAATAATTCTTCTCACCGATAAAAATTGTTTATCAGCCTAATGAATCGATTTCTCTCACAATAGTCCTTTTTGATTTAAATAATATTCAATGGCCTTTT
>JBOFCV010000214.1:0-9337 GCA_051646305.1 Turicibacter sp. | reverse complement strand
AATTAAGATAACTTAATTTTTAAAAATGTTTGTTGACGTTCTGTTTAGTTTTCAAAGAACTTCTTTGCCGCTTTTTGCGACTTGATTATCTTATCACATTCGATTACTTCCTGTCAAACACTTTTTAAAAAGTTTTTTTCAGTCTGTTTTCTCTGTGATCACTGTGTTTTTTCAGTGCTTAGTTATATTACCATGTTTGTCGTTTTTTGTCAAACATGTTTTTAAACTTTTTTTGAAAATAATCTTTTTTATTATTGTCGCTTGTTTTTTGCGACTTAGTTATAATAACATCGATAAGTACAGAAGTCAACATTTAAATAATATTTTTTAAAAATATTTCATTAAGAATCCTCTGAACCTCGATAAATTCAACTTTGATATATTAACACAATTCAACATTTTCATCAACTTTTAAATTATATTTTCCTTATAATTTTAGTATTGCTTTTTAAAAAAGGAATGATCTTCTGAACTTTATAATCCAAATTAATCAAGTTTCAACTTTACCGCCTCACTCTACACCTATGATCGCCCCCTCCCCTAACTCTTATAATGAAAATAGATTACTATTATATCTCTTTATTCAGTTACTTATATTTTTTTATTCCTCTTAACTGATACCATTCTATTTTTTTACAACCGGATTAATACGATACCACTATCAACCAATAGATCCGTCCTATTTTTAATAAAAATGACAATAAAAAAAGGAACCACATAAGTGGTTCCAAATAGATATTAACGTTTTGAGAACTGTGGTGCACGACGAGCAGCTTTAAGTCCGTATTTTTTACGTTCTTTCGCACGTGAGTCACGAGTTAATAAACCTAATGGTTTTAATGTTGAACGGTATTCAGCATCAACTTGTAATAAAGCACGAGAGATTCCTAAACGGATTGCTCCAGCTTGTCCAGTTGATCCTCCACCATTAACGTTTACTAATACATCATATGTGTTAGTAGTTTCAGTTAATGCTAAAGGTTGCATGATATCTAAACGTGTCGCAGCTGAAGTGATATAGTCTTCAAATTCACGACCGTTGATGATTACTTTTCCAGTTCCAGGTACTAAACGTACACGTGCAACTGAGCTTTTACGACGACCAGTTCCTAAATATTGTACAGTCATATTATGTTACCTCCTTCTTAATTATCCACGAAGTTCGAAAACTTCTGGTTGTTGTGCAGTGTGTGGATGCTCTGATCCAGCGTAAACGAATAATTTTTTACCAGTAGCACGTCCAAGACGTCCTTTTGGTAACATACCACGGATTGCTAATTCTAACATACGTTCTGGTTGTTTGTCACGCATATCTTGAGCAGTACGCACTGTTAAACCACCTTGGTATTGAGAATGACGGTAGTATAATTTGTCTTGCATTTTATTACCTGTTAATTTGATTTTGTCTGCATTGATGATTACTACGTAATCTCCACAGTCCACGTTTGGTGTGAATGTTGGTTTATGTTTTCCACGTAATAGTGTTGCAACTTCTGTTGATAAACGCCCTAAAGTTTTATCCGCAGCGTCAACAACGAACCATTTACGATCTACTTCATGAGCTTTTTGCATAAATGTTGTACGCATTTTCCTGCCTCCTACTTTTTACTTAAAGTTTTTCATTTCTAATGTGTTTGAAAATTTGCTGGGGCTCAAATTTCCTAACGAAACTAAAGAAAATGTACCGTTAGATATTTTACCGCAGATTACATCTTTTTTCAAGTGCTTTTCTGAATAAATATGTAATTTTTTATTTCCACTGCTATTTTTAACATTAATAACAAGCTATTAATGTTAATACTATCTATTATAAGTCAAATTCCCCATAATAAAAACTAAAAAGTCAGTATTAATAAAAAAGAAGGAATATTTATTCCCTTGTGCTATTATACCACCAAAAATCAATGTTATGAATACTCAAATTATGGTTAGTGACTTTTTTCGTCTTATTTTGTCGTTATTTTTAATAAAAAAAAGCAAGAGTCCATTCGGCTCTTACTTTTAAATCAATACTATTTTTGTTAAAACGTACACTAAAATGAATCCGGGAACGCCTAAGGTACCTGTTATAAATGCTGTCAAACCATTCAAAGGAATAAATAAATTAAAATATACTCCTACAACATTAAATAAGTATAGAGCAAATGCGCCCAATATAAATCTTTTTACTAGCCATCCTACTGCTTTCATAATTATATCCCTCCTACAAACCATCATATGATGCTTACAGAAGGGATATACGTAATAAAATTCATATGTTATTAAATTTTGAACTTATTTTACAAAATAGTCTTTTTAAACGACTGGATAGAACATCCCACCGAAATAAATAATAATTCCCAACAAAATAACACCTACTAAACAATATTTAACTGTTTGACCTAACATATTCCCTTCTTCGCCTACTAATCCTGTTGCTGATGCTGCAATAGCTACACTTTGTGGGGATATCATTTTCCCAATGGTTGCTCCTGCAGTATTTGCTGCTGCTAACCAATATTCACTAACACCTATTTGAGAAGCAACTTGTGTTTGGAGGGTCCCAAAGAGTAAATTAGCTGATGTATCACTTCCTGTTACGAATGTACCTAGCGCCCCAAGCATTGGTGATATGAGCGGGAACAAGGAACCTGTCGCCGTTACAAGTACAATAGCAATAGCATTAATCATTCCGCTATAATCCATAATTTTTGCTAGTGAGACAATCGCAAGTACTGTAATGGTTGAAAGGGTCATCTTTTTACACGTCTTTATAAAGACACCAATTATTTCACCGATTGGACATTTTTGAGCTAGTCCACCGATAACGGTTGCTATAATAATTAAAACACCTGGTGTTAGTAACCATTTAAATGTTGTTGTCGCAGGGTTAGGTCCTTGATAGATTTCAACTTTTGTTTTAACATGAGCTAATGCTTCGTGAATACTTGAGAATAACGGTGATGTAACTAATATAAATGCTAATATTAAAATATACGGTAGCCATGCAAGTAAGGCTTCTTTCCCTGATACTTTTTCTACTTTTACCCCATCCTCTTGTTTGCGATAAAATAATAACGCAACAACCACAGTAGCTGCCAAACTAATTAAACCGCCTACAAGTGATGGTAATTCTGCACCTAAGAATTTCGCAATAATTATTTGTGGTAGTGCAAACGATAAACCTGAAACAAGTGTAATTCCTACCACACCTTTTAATCCTTTAAAACCTTTGCCTGTTAAAATAACTAATAAGAATGGAATTCCAATAATAAACACTAACGTTTGTAATACAATTGTGTAACTTAAAGTCGTCACTTGTAATCCGGTTACCTCTGCTAAAGTTGAAACAGGAATTCCTACTGCACCAAAAGCAGTTGGAACCGTATTAGATATTAAACAAAGGATCGCTGCAAACATTGGATTAAATCCTAGAACAGCTAATAAACTGGCTGGCAATGCAACAGCAGTTCCATATCCCGCTACCCCTTCTAAAAATCCACCAAAAGCCCAAGCAATAATAAGTACTTGTATACGTGGATCACTTGAAATACCAGCAAGCATCTTTTTAATAACATCCATACTTTTTGTGTGTACAGCTAAATTATAGGTAAATAAAGCTGAGATAATCGTAATCATAATTGGCCATAAACCATACAGGATTCCTTCTAAAACAGCCGACGAAACTTCAATTAGATTCAATTTGAAGAAAACAACTGCCAATACAGCTGCAATAAGAACACTAAATAAACCTGATATATAGGCTGGTTTTTTCAGTACACCTAGCATAATGACTAAAAATACTATTGGAATAAGTGCCAGTGCGAATAGAAAATATTGATTCATCACAAAACCTCCATTGATCAAAAATGACAGTATTTAATTTAACTACCATTCAAAATAATCTGACTATATTTTGTGAGTTTTCACGTTATTTACTCTTACTTTCGACAAAAATCTGTTATTTCTTAATTTTAATCTATTAAATCTCCACTTATGACCCAAAATAAAGACTCTGTTAGCTTTGGTTGTTTTTCTAAATGTCTTAAAATGATTAACAAAGTTTTTTTCTTCCACCCTCTTTCCTCAGTTCAATTGTGTTATCTAATCAAAATTAAGTTAATATTCTCAATAAAATCTAAAAGATCCGAATCGTTATTAGTTCTAGTAGATATTACTTTTATTTTAAATGACTAACCATTTTACTCATCACTACACGCTACTGACAAATTTCTATTAATTTAAAATAAATTCCACTTAGCACAATAGAATATCACAACCTAACATCGTCAGTTCAGATTATAAAATTCGTCTCATAAAAAAAGATGTTCTCGCAAAGAGAACATCTTTTTTTATTTAACACACCTTTTTAAAATAATTCACGACGACCTTCTAATGCACGAATCAGTGTCACCTCATCCGCATATTCAATCGAACGTCCCATTTCAAGTCCGCGTGCAATTCTTGTGACTTTAACATCTGTGTTCTTCAATAATCTCGCAATGTATTGTGCCGTTGCATCCCCTTCAAGGGTAGCACTTGTTGCTAAAATTAATTCTTTCACACTTTCATCTTTTAGGCGTTCTATTAACGCAGGAATTCCAATATCTTCAGGCCCCATCCCGTCAAGTGGTGATAATACACCATTTAACACGTGATACAACCCTTTAAATCCGCGCATTCTTTCAATTGCAATAACATCTTTAGGATCTTGGACAACAGCAACAATTGAACGATCACGGTGATTATCAGCACATACATAACAAGGATTAGTATCTGTAATATGCCCACAGATTGGACATTTAAACAATAGACGCTTGCTATCAATTAAAGCTTTAGCAAACGTCGTCACATCATCTTCTCGCATTGAGCTAATCACATGAAAAGCTAATCGTTCTGCTGTTTTGCTACCGATTCCTGGCAGTTTACTAAAACTCTCTATTAACTTTGTAATCGGTTGTGGATATTGCATAGTCTCTCCTTAGAATAACCCAGGGATATTCATTCCTTTTGTAAATTGCCCCATTGTTGATTCGCTTGTTTCATCTACTTGACGGAATGCATCATTTAAAGCAATTAAGATGCAATCTTCTAATGTTTCAACGTCTGTTGGATCAACCACATCTGGATTGATTTTAACAGACATTAATTCTTTAGTCCCTTTAACATCGATTGTTACCATACCACCCGCTGCACTACCAGTGAAGATTGTTTCTTCGATTTCTTTTTGAGCTTTCATCATATCTTTTTGCATTTTTTGAATTTTTTTCATCATCATTGGATTCATTTTTATATTCTCCTATTCATCTACAATATTAACTAAATCAGCACCATACCAATCAATTGCTTGGCTCACCAGTTTATCCTCTTTAGTTTGAACTTCCTCACTATAATTTATCACATTTTTGATGTCCTGACTATATTGTTTTAACTTCGGTTCAATCCCTTGTTTTTTCTGTTCAATATAGACTTGACGTTGTTCTAACCAAAACGATTCTGGAAGGACCATAAACGAATAATGTTTATCAAATAAATGATCAACTAATTGCTGCGCTGTTTTCTTATTATCATCACGCAATAAACGTTTACACCCAGGTTCATGCTTATACGTTAAGATAAATCCATCCTCAGAAGCCGCAACCGGTGTTCCATCTTGTAATAAAACAATAACCTCTTTATACTCAGGCATTGTGATCGGATTTAACATCGCCCACTTCGATTCAACTAAATCCTTAGCATTCTTAGAAGCTTTTCCAAGAACCTGTTCAATCGTTAACATCTCAGGTGTCACATACTCCGGTAAAATAACACGATCATCCACACTTTCAGGATGATTAACTGGAATATATGGTCGTGGCTCGGCTTTTGGTTCTTCAAACAATGGCATCTTAAACTGTCCTTCATCAATTGCCAAAGGACGTGCAGGTTGAACCGGACGCGCCTCAAGTTGTTTAACTAATTTTTTTAAGGTTAACAATTCACTTTTTAACGTTTCAATCTCACTCAAATTAACTGTTGGTCCACTAGCCTTACTCACATCCTCTTCAGTTAAGCTCAACAATCCAACCTCAAGCATCAATTCAGGATGATTAGAGAATCTAAGTTCATTTTGAAGCTTGTTTAGTTTAAAGAGACATTGAACCATTTTATCAGACTTCAATCCCTTGGTTAATGTCACAAAGAGTGGCTCGGCTATCAATAAATTTGAAATCGAAAAATTAGATCCCACTTTTTGATACATTAAAATATCACGATACACACTAATTAACCCATCCACAATACGTGTCGGTTCTTTCCCGTTATCGAGCATATCTTGAATAATATCCACGATACTAGCAAAATCCTCAACTTCAATCCCATTAATAATGTTAAGCAAGTGTGCATATGAAATAGTTCCACTTAAAGCATGAACATCATCAATTTCAATTTTATCCATTGAATACGAAATAACCTGATCAAGTAAACTAAGCGCATCACGCATCCCACCATCGGCAAGTTCAGCTACTAACTCAATCGCCTCTGGTTCAAATAATAGCTCTTGTTGATTTAAAATTTGAACTAAGTGTCCTTCAATTTCTTTACTTGATATTTGTTTGAAATCAAATCGTTGGCAACGAGAAATAATCGTTGCCGGTATTTTGTGAGGTTCTGTTGTTGCTAAAATAAAGATAACATGTTTAGGCGGTTCTTCAAGTGTCTTTAATAACGCATTAAAAGCACCTGTTGATAACATATGGACCTCATCTATAATATAAACCTTGTAGCGTCCCATCGTCGGGGCATACTTCACTTTATCTCTTATTTCACGAATTTCATCTACTCCATTGTTACTCGCCGCATCAATTTCAAAAACATCCGATACTGATCCCTTTGTAATTCCGATACAATTTGGACACTCATTACAAGGTTCTGACGTTGGATAATTCACACAATTCACTGCTTTTGCAATAATTTTAGCAATTGATGTTTTTCCAGTTCCACGTGGTCCGCAAAATAGATAGGCATGCGATAACCGTTCATGCTTTAAAGCATTTTGAATCGTACGAACAATATGAACTTGCCCAACCACATCGGAAAATTGTTGAGGACGATGTGCACGATATAGTGCATGATATGACATATAAAATCCCTACTCTCCAGTTTTAAGTGATATAAATCGCCGTCATTTTTATACTTCTCAAAAATTCAGAATGACTTTAAGGTGTTTGTATACATGAAGGACTCAAACTAAATCAGTCTCATCTATCATGTGGAAAAATAATCTGTTTATATATAAGTTATATTAAAAATTTTAGATTTTGAAATTTTTAATACCACGATAAAATACCTTTAGATTAGGATATTTAAACTTTAAAACCTATCTCATGAACCTTAAAAACATATCCATTTATATATAGATTGATTATAACATATTATTTCTTATCCTTGCATCTTTAAACTATAACGAACGAAGGTTTTTACTTAGTTTATGACAGATTAGCTAAATCATGTATTATATCGTGCTACCTTTTATAAACAAGTATTTCTTTTCTATATGTGGCCTATAAATTTAAACGGATTCTAAAAAAACCATTGTGATGGCCCACAATGGTTTTTCTATTTAGTTTAGATGATAACGTCGTCCTTTTAGTGCATATAAAACTTCTTCTGCGATATTCGTTACATGATCACCCGCACGTTCAATATATTTATTAATTAAAATTGCATAGGCTGTTCCAAATACTTTACCATCCACTATTTGAATATGTTCAATTAATGATGCTAATAATTCATGATAAATAGCATCAATTTCTTTATCTAAATCAGCTGCCTCTTTTACTTTTTGTTTATCTTCTTCTCTTAATCCATCAATAACAAGTGTTAACATTTTAATAACGACTTCAAGCATCGCTGTGAATTTATGAACATTTTTTTGGTAATGCTCAATTGAATCATTTTCTTTAACTAAAATAATGTACTCTGCGATATTCTTAGTGTAGTCAGCAATACGCTCATATTCAGAAGCTAATTTCATAACCATTAATATTTTTCGCAAATCACTCGCTACTGGTTGTTGACGAATAATTAAAATCGTTGCTTCCTCTGTTAATTCTTCTTGCAAATCATCAATTTTTTCGTCATCTTTAATAATTTGTAAAGCTAATTCAATATCTAGTACTTTTAAAGCCTCTAATGTTTTAGCATATGCCCCTACCGTTAATTCAGATAAATGATTGACACCATCTAATAAAACATCATAATCCGATTCTAACTTAGTTTTCTTCATTATATTCCAACTCCTTCATCATCATTTATATGCTAATCTATTCCTCATACTGGGGAGATTATAAAAAAGTTTACTTCCCCTACCATACACCTCATCATATCTAAACGATATACCTCTAGACAATACCTGATGATATTGTCTTGGTTTAACCAAAACGTCCCGTAATATAATCTTCTGTTCTTTTATCTTCTGGATTAGAGAAAATTTTTGCTGTATCATCAAATTCAATTAATTCCCCCATTAAGAAGAAAGCCGTTTTATCTGAAATACGTGCAGCTTGTTGCATGGAATGGGTAACAATAACAATGGTATATTGTTTCTTTAATTCTTCCATCAAGACTTCGATTTTTTGTGTGGCAATTGGATCAAGTGCAGAGGTTGGCTCATCCATTAAAATAACCTCAGGCTCCATCGCAATCGCACGAGCGATACATAAACGCTGTTGTTGTCCTCCTGATAATCCTAATGCAGATTTATTCAAACGATCTTTTACTTCATCATATAAAGCCGCTTTACGTAATGAACTTTCTACAATCTCTTGTAATTTTTTCTTATCCTTAACTCCTTGGCAACGTGGTCCATAAGCAATATTATCAAAAATACTCATCGGAAATGGATTTGGTTTTTGGAAGACCATCCCTACACGTGTACGAAGCTTCATCACATCAATTTCTGAATAGATATTCTGATCATCTAATGTAACATTCCCATCAATCTTAACACTTTCGATTAAATCATTCATACGATTCAACGTGCGTAAGAAAGTAGACTTCCCACACCCAGATGGCCCAATAAATGCTGTCACTTGTTGCTCTGGAATTTGAATATTTATATTATGTAAGGCTTGAAAATTACCATAAAACAGATTTAAGTCTGTCACTTCAAATTTATTTTTCACGATAGTCCCTCCGCAATTCACTTTTAATAGTTTGCTTTACTAAATTTTCTAGATATTAAACGTGAAATCATATTTAAAATAAAGACGATAACTAAGATAACAATTCCAATAGCAGCTGCCATCTCAATATTTCCTGATTCTTTTACTTCAACATAAGCACGTACCGTTAATGAAGTTCCTGTTTCAAATAATGA
>JBOFCV010000198.1:0-19338 GCA_051646305.1 Turicibacter sp. | reverse complement strand
TCGGGTACGATGCTTGCAAATGGGCATGCGTATAAAGATCCTAAATTGGGGACAACTAATACGAACTTTGCATTACTTGTATCACATACATTTGAAGAGCCGTTCAATCAGCCAAATGAGTATGCTCATGAAGTTTCATCTTTAGCAAATAAGTTATCAAATGGATCGATAATTGTTCAAAAGTATGGAGATATTTTAAAGGGGCGCCGTACAACTGAGAAACGTTTAAAAGAAGGATTTATTGATCCAACTTTAAAAGAAGCAGTTCCTGGAGATTTAGGACTGGTACTTCCTTATAACACGATGAAGTCTTTAATTGAAATGACAGAAGCACTTGATCATGTAACGCCAGGGATTGCGGCTGAACATACCTTGTTCTATGGTGTGGAAGCAAAATTCTATTCTGCACGTCCTGAAGTTAATGAGCGTCTTGAAACAAAAATTAAAGGGTTATTCGTTGGTGGAGATGGTGCCGGAATTACACGTGGTCTTGCTCAAGCAGGAGCGAGCGGAGTGTTAGTTGCGCGTCATATGTTAGAAAGAATTTAAGACTTAAATTTTGAGGGGCAAAATTTTTGTTTGATGAGTCAAAATATAGAAGTTGTGTTAGAAATATTTAGTTTGGTGTTACTCAGATGTTTCATCTGATTAGAATAGAGATAAAAGTTAGTTAATTCAAATGTTATGGAAACGTGATACGCTGTTATTGTGACGTTTGAAGTTTTTAAAAAATAAATGACTTGAAAAGGTGGAATTTAGATATGGCAAACACAGTAGTAGTTGTAGGAACTCAATGGGGCGACGAAGGTAAAGGAAAAATTACAGATTATTTAGCGCAACGTGCAGACATTGTAGCGCGTTACCAAGGTGGAAACAATGCAGGACATACAATTGAATTCCAAGGGCAACAATTTAAATTACGTTTAATTCCTTCAGGTGTTTTCAATTCTGAACGTGTATTATTAGGAAACGGAATGGTTATCGATCCAGGTTCATTATTAGAAGAAATTCAATATTTAAACGATGCTGGAATTAAAACGGATCATATTCGTATCTCAAACCGTGCGCATGTTATTTTCCCTTATCATATTGAACTTGATGGATTACAAGAAGAGCTAAAAGGTGACAATAAAGTTGGAACGACTAAACGTGGAATTGGACCTTGTTATACGGATAAATATGCTCGTGTTGGAATCCGTATGGGTGAATTAATGGATAAAGAGTTATTCGCATCTCGTTTAGCTGCGCAATTAGCGGATAAAAATGAAATTTTAGCTCGTCACGGTAAAGAAACATTCTCATTTGATGAAATGTATGCTAACTATTGTGCATATGCAGAAGTTTTAAAACCATTCGTAACAGATACTTCTTATGAATTAGATGAAGCGTTCAATGAAGGTAAAAAAGTGTTATTTGAAGGGGCTCAAGGGGTTATGCTAGATATTGACCACGGAACTTACCCATTCGTAACGTCTTCAAATCCGTCAGCTGGTGCGGTAACAATCGGACTTGGTGTGGGACCAACAAAAATCAAAGAAATTGTTGGGGTTGTTAAAGCTTATTCAACTCGTGTTGGAGAAGGTGCTTTCCCTACTGAAATTGAAGGTGAAACTGCTGATCGTATCCGTGAAATCGGTCGTGAGTACGGAACTGTAACGGGACGTCCTCGTCGTATCGGATGGTTTGATAGTGTGGTTGTTTCTCATACTCGTCGCGTAAGTGGATTAACTGGAATTTCAATTAACTTATTAGATGTATTATCTGGACTTGAAACATTAAAAGTATGTACTGCTTATGAATTAGATGGACAAATTATTAAATTCATTCCTTCAACAATTAAAGAATTCGAACGTTGTGTTCCTGTTTATGAAGAAATGCCAGGATGGTCTGAAGATATTACACGCGTGACATCATTCGAAGAATTACCAGTAGCGGCACAAAATTACTTACGTCGTATTGAAGAATTAGTTGGATGTCCAATCGCAATCTTCAGTGTTGGACCAGACCGCGAACAAACGATTTTAATGAAAGAATTATTCTAATATAAACGGAGTCGTGAGATGGATTATCAATAGTCTATGCTAAATATTATCATTTATGCGAAAGTTGGTTCGTTTTTTGGAAAGTATAGTTTAGAGAATCAATCGGGAGAAATACATATATTTTGGCAACGCTGTGGGGAAACAGCGTTGCTTTTTTTAGAATTAACATGGTAATATATAGAAGGTTTAAAACGTATATTAGAAATTATATCGATAATATTAAAGATAAAAATATACGAAAATAGGGGGGAAATAAAATGAATAAATGGTATTATATTATATTTATTGCAGGACTTTATTTTTTTAATCAAACATTTCAAGAATATATTTTGATGAATGGATTAGTGACAGGTCTTATTATTGGATTAATTGTTGCGTTTATTTGTAAATTTATGTTCAAAATGGTAACTAAGACAATTGTTTTTATTGTGATTGTTTGCGGTATTTTAGGATTTTTGGTGTCTTCGGGCTATATAGAACTTCCTTTTGATTTGATAAATTTATTTAATATGATGCTAGTTTAAAATGTAAAGCATGTGTTTGTTAGGTTTAAAGTTATTTGGTGGGTGCTTTTTTAAAATAATGAGTTAAAAATAATCGTTTTTACAGTAATTTTACAGTTTTTACAACTAAAAAAAGCGATTTTAAGCTATAATAAATTTAGTGTTGGAGAGTTATATTCTCACAAAAGGAGTATTTAGAGATGAAAAAATTAATGTATGTTCTTATTGGAGTTATTGTAGTGGCAACTGTGGCTAATCTTTTTATACCTAGTGTTAATTCGTTATCAGATTTAAAACATGTTAATTATTCAGAGACATTTGATCAAAAAGAAGATGATTACCTAGTTTATTTTTATATGGAGTCATGTGGGTTGTGTCAACAATTTTCTCCTGAGTTAATCGATGCGTATACAAATGAAAAATTAAATGTTTATGTTGTTGATATGGAAAATGACTCAAATATTCCAGCCTGGTACGATTGGGAAGCTCATCAAGAGAAATATGATAAAGTCATTGGTAAAGTTGAAAATGGTGTAGAAGTATTTAATGAGGGTGAAAGTCGTGATAAATACCCGGCATTTGATGGATGGGTTGTTTCAGTTGACGGAACTGATATTATAACTGAAAAGAGAACTGCGGTTAACAATAAAAAACCAGCAAATGCTTCAGAACTTCAAGTTTCGGGAACACCAGCTATGCTTCGTGTTAAAGATGGAGAGTTTTTTGCTTATGGTGAAGGAATTGATGTAGTGCGTTCAATTCTTGAAGAAGCTAAAAAATAGTTTTTAAATCTTGCTTATTATTAGCAAGATTTTTTAATAAAAGATTGAAACTAATTAGAATGAAATTTGATGAGGTGACGTTATGAAACATGTTTTTGTTATTGATGATGATACAAATATTAGACAATTAATTTCAAGATATTTAGAAAAAGAGGGATATAGAGTAACTGCTTTTGAGAATGCAGAAAAGGTGGTTGAACATTTTAATTTTGATCAACCGGATGCATTGGTACTTGATATCATGATGACAGGATCAATGGATGGGTTAGATTTATGTAAGAAAATCAGAACAATAAGCCAGGTTCCGATTATCTTTGTTTCTGCTAAGGATGAAGCAGTTGATCGTATCATTGGACTTGAATTAGGGGCGGATGATTATTTATCGAAGCCATTTAGTCCACGTGAGTTACTTGTTCGTTTGAAAATCATTTTTAGACGCATTGAACCAATGCCTTTAACTGATGACCAGACACAAGTTTTCCAGTTAAAAGATTTAAAAATTGATGACTCGAAGCGTGTATGTTATGTGCAAGACGTGGAGTTATCATTGACAAATAATGAGTATATGCTGTTATCTTACTTGGTGAAAAACAAAAACGTATCGTTCACACGTGAAAATCTAATTCAGAACATTTGGGGTTATGATTACGTAGGTGAATCCAGAATGGTTGATGATTTAGTTAAGCGTTTGCGTAAAAAGTTAAAATCAGAAAATGCTGATGCTGAAATTACGACTGTTTGGGGTTATGGATATCGTATGGATGACCATTTGTAAGCGGGTTAGGAGTTTTTTATGAAACTTGAAAAGAAGTTGTTAATGAGTTATCTTTTCGTTATTGTGATTGCGATTATGACATCATTTACGTTGTTTACATTTTCGTCGAATCAATATTTAACGTATCGAATAGTAGCGGATATGGAAAAAGAGTTGAAAATGGTACAATTGGACATTCAAAGTAATGAGTATGCCCTTTGGCCGATGAACGGATTGATTAAAAATCAGTTGATGAAACTAGTTCAATCTAATTTAATTATTATTGAAAACAACGAAATTGTACATTATGATAATGAAGATGTTTTAACAGATATTACTGAAAATTATTCGGATTCTAGCTATATGGATAAGAAGTATATAACGGTAAATGGGCGAATGGATAAGGGAAAGAATCATTATGAAATTATTTTGCTAAGTGAAAAGGAAATGATCACAGAGTTAAATAAAATCAATTTAAGTATTTTATTTATTACGTCACTTGTTAGTATGCTCATCGCATCATTCTTTGGAATTTATGTTCAAAATAATATTTCAAGGCCAATCCAAGAGTTGAAGAATAAGGTTAAGGTGTTTAAGGGAAATTTAATAGTTCCTCAGAGAACTGTTTTTACGAATGACGAGCTTGAGGAGTTAGATGCTGGATTAGTTGAAATGGCTGAGAGTATTGAAAATAATGACCGAAAACGCAAGGCCTTTTTTGAGAATACATCACATGAGTTAAAAACGCCTTTGATGAATATTCGTGGATATGCTGAAGGATTAAAGGATGGAATTTTTACAATTGATGAGGCGGCTGAGGTTATCTCTCAAGAGAGTGAAGTTTTGAAAACAATGGTTGAAGCAATCTTATATTTATCAAAACTTGAAGATGCGACACAAGATCGTTTTCAATATGAGCTAATTGAAATTAATGAGTTTTTAACAGGATTCCATCATCGAATGGCTGGTTTAGTAGCTGAAGGCGATTTACAGTTTAATTTAGAGTTGGATAAATCGGTTAAGGTTAAGATTGATGAAGATAAAATGATTCGTGCTTTATCAAATATTATTACGAATGCGATTCGTTATGCGAAAACAGAAGTTAAAATTACAACACGTATTTATAATGGATTATTAGAAATGGCTATTACAAATGATGGACCACAATTTTCACAAAAAGACTTACCTTATTTATTTGATCGTTTTTATAAAGGGGATAAAGGACAATCTGGGTTAGGTTTGGCGATTGTTAAATCGATTATTAATGTGCACCAAGGAACAGTAGAAGCAGAAAATACAGAGTCGGGTGTTGGCATGATAATTAAGCTACCATTTGTAGTGGAAACTGTGAAAAGTAAAAAATAATAAGTAGGGGAGTTAATCAAATTTGATTAGCTCCTTTTTTAGGTTATTTAGAGTTTAAAAGATGTATATAAGTTGATAGGTGTTCAAGGATATTTTTAATGAGATAATAGGTAGATAAATATCAAATATAGATTAAGAGATAAAAAATATAGTTACTAGATGTGGGGATTTTTAATCAAAAATAACTATTTATTTTTACGAGGTATGATTTATTTCCAACCAAAATATGGTATAGTTTTTTTGATATAGAATAAGGGGGATTTTTTTATGGATATTTTTATTACACCGTCACCGTTAGCTTTAGTTATGCAAGCTGTATATTTGGGTGTTATTGGAGTTCTTTGTTATTTGGTGTATTTATTGATTCGTGCACTTAGAATTTATATTAGGAAAAATTCTTAGGTTTTTGGAAATAAAAACGGTTTCTAATTGTAAGAATAACTATCTTTCATTGAGTGAATGCTAAATTTAAGTTAAAATAAAGAGGAATGCAAAATATACGAGGTGAGAGACATGCTAGAACGTTATTCACGCCCTGAGATGGCGGCTATTTGGACAGAAGAAAATAAATTCGATGCTTGGCTTAAAGTTGAGATTTTTGCTTGTGAGGCTTGGGCTCAATTAGGGCATATTCCGATGGAAGATGTCGAAAAATTATGGAAAAATGCTTCATTTAATATTGATCGTATTTATGAAATTGAGCAAGAAACTCGTCATGATGTCGTAGCTTTCACGCGTGCCGTGAGTGAAACATGTGGTGAGGAACGTAAATGGGTACATTACGGATTAACTTCAACGGATGTTGTTGATACGGCGTACGGATACTTATTGAAGCAAGCTAATGATATTTTAAGAGCAGATATTGCGCGCTTTATTGATATTTTAGGTGCTAAAGCGATCCAACATAAACATACGGTTCAAATGGGACGTACGCATGGTGTTCATGCTGAAATCACGACGTTTGGTTTAAAATTAGCACTTTGGTATGAAGAAATGAAACGCCAACAAGCGCGTTTTGAAGAAGCGGCTCGTGCTGTTGAGTGTGGAAAAATTTCGGGTGCAGTTGGATCACATGCAAATATTCCATTCTTAGTACAAGATTACACATGTGAAAAGTTAGGAATCGATTCTGCAAAGATTTCAACTCAAACGTTACAACGTGATCGTCATGCAGCTTATATGTCAGCTATCGCGTTAGTTGGATCTTCAATTGAGAAGATGGCAGTTGAAATTCGTCACTTACAACGTACTGAGGTTCGTGAAGCTGAAGAATTCTTCCGTAAAGGACAAAAGGGATCATCGGCAATGCCTCATAAACGTAATCCAATCGGTTCTGAAAACATGGCAGGATGTGCTCGTGTGTTACGCGGATATATGCTGACTGCATTTGAAAATATGCCACTTTGGCACGAACGTGATATTTCGCATTCGTCAGCTGAACGCATTATCTTACCTGATGCAACTATGTTATTAGATTACATGTTAAATCGTTTCGCAAATATCGTTGAAAATTTAACGGTTTATGAAGAGAACATGTTAGAAAATATCAATAAAACACATGGTGTTATTTTCTCACAACGTGTGATGTTAAAGTTAATCGAAAAAGGATTTGCTCGTGAGAGTGCTTATGATTTCGTTCAACCGAAAGCAATGTTTGCTTGGGAAAACAGAACATCATTCCGCGGATTATTAGAAGCTGATGAAACAGTTAAACAATATTTAACAGCAGAGGATTTAGATGATATCTTTGATCATACGTATCATTTAAAAGCGGTTGATGGAATCTTTGAGCGTTTAGGATTAGAATAAGAATTAACTATATTGAAATGACTTTTAAAATATATAAAGTGTCTCGGGGCCATACGAGACACTTTTCTTTTTTTAGGAAAAAAAAGCATCTATCGCGGATAGATGCTTTTTCACAGGAAATTTAACAAAAAAAATCCAAAAAGATGGCATTATCATGGACTTAGATATACAACACCATCAGGTATTATACCATGATTTATTTTCTGTGTTTATACGGAATTTGACAAACTGTGTATTGTTTGATATGATTGTTTTGAGATCAGTATGGTGGCGCAATCCAGGTAAGCCCACGTAAATAATGAAAAATAATGGACTAAAGCATCTACTTCGGTAGGTGCTTTTTTTATTTGTTCAACTAAATAAGTTTTTTAAGTTTGTGTGTTAAGCACTATTTTAGTCGATAAAAAATGATTTTTGTTGTGATGGTTGATTAATTCTCTTTTTATAGGTATACTCTAAGTAGGAATAAAATGGAAATTAATAAAGGTGGAGAACGTATGAATACAGAGAAAATAAAGACGATTAGTTCTGTTTTTTATAAATATTTTTTAATGTTTGGGATGATTGGAGCGATTAATACAATCCTTCAACAGATTATCTATTTGTTTTTTATTATGGGGAGTGTGCAGTTTTTATTGGCACAAGTTTTGAGTTTTGGATTGGCGTTATTGGTCTCATTCTTTTTGAATAGTACCTATAATTATAAGGTTAAGATGACGTGGAGGTTGTTTTATGATTTTGTTTTAGCCAATATCCCAGCGTGCGTTCTTCAGTTTGTTATTTTAAATTTATTGGTCGGATATTTGAATATCAATGAAAGTATTGGATTAATGGTGACGTTAGTTATTACGGTTCCGCTATCGTTTATTTTAATATCGATGAGTATGTTAAAAAAGAAAACTAATTGGGGGGAATGAGTTATGGTAGTCAATTATATAAGAGTGAAACGTGCAGCTCACTTATTGTTTATTATTGTGTTGTTTGAATTGTTGTTATTAAATCGACAGGGATTTTTAAGTCTTAACGGTAATAAGGTTTATGTGGTGTGTGCAACAGTATATTTGATTGTTATTTTTGTTATTTATAGATTGGAGCGTAGGGCTAAAAAGCGATTTAAGACGGGTGTGAAATAGGATGGATATTCAAAAAAACCTTTCCTGGTATATGTTGATTATGGTGTTTGTTTTTTCTGTGAGATATTTTAAAAGGTATCCAATCAATCGTAAAGTGATTAGTATAAGCTTAGTTTTATTATTTAGTTTACCGTTTCTTTGGCCTGGGAATTCTGTAATTTGGGATGAGGGAGCTTTTTATTATTTTGGTATACCTATTTCCTTTTTAACCGTTTCTCAACCTCATGAAACGAGTTGGTGGTTAGTTGCTAATATTGTAAATGGGATTGCAGATATTAGTGTGGATTTTAAAATGCTAGTTTTGAATTATATGATTATTTTTCTGGTATTATCCGAGTTAATTCGAAGGTAAAGAAAAAGTATGTTTTTTTGGGGTGGATTTTAAATGAAGAAAATGTTTTTTGGATCGATGATTTTTATCTCAGGGTTTATTAGTGTATTTACTTTAGTTGTACTTTCGGTGTTTAAGCCGTGGAGTTATAATGGAGTGGAAGGATTTTATGGTTTTTTATTAGGAACTGATACAAAAGTTTGGTTTTTTTTAGTTGCTGATTAATGGGATGTGGTTTGGTTGTTTGTTTAAAGGATATATATCAGAAGTCAAATCGAAAAAATAAATAAATGGTATTTTTAACAGTATATTTCAAAGTTAAAAAAGTGATAAATCACGTGTAAATTTGTTATTATCGGGCATTATATAATTGGGAGCTACAAATGACCAGTGAAGAGTCCTAAACTTCACCCTATGAGAATATCATAGGATGTGGAGGAACCTAAAACTCCACGGAAAATAATAAAAATAGGGATAAACTCTATCCAATGCTTAGTCTTATAAGTTATTGGTGTGTGGTGCAAACCGATAGGCCCACCTTCTAAAGATAGAAAAATTCGGAACAGTGGTGCGAACCAACACCCCACATAAAAAATACTTGTTGGCCCAAATAATTGATTTATTTAGGAATATAAAGTTAGCTCCTAAAAGAGACATAGTATTGTAGAAATTCTACTTTATTATGTCTCTTTTGTTGTTAAAACTGAATTAAAATTTATGTCAAAAATAATAGAATAAATGATTAAAATCTGAAAGTTTGGGGATTATATTAATGGGAGTTATCAACGAAGGTGAAGAGCCCTTAACTTCACGTAAAATAGGAAATATAGGAACGTGGAGGAACTGAAACCCCACATTAAAAAGGAAATTCAGATTATTTAATACATGAAATATTTCCAATCATATAAGAATCTTAAATGTATTGGAATGTGAGCAAACCGATAGGCCCACATCATAAAGATAAAATAATTCGGAACAGTGGCGCGAACCAACACCCCACATGAAAAAATACTTGTTGGCCCAAATGATACAATAGTAATATTGTAAGTTGAACTCCTAAAAGAAGTAGCTTTATTGTAGAATCATCTACTGTGAGCTACTTCTTTTGTCATGATTAAAGGAGTTTTAGTTAAAAGTGATTATTAAAAATTGCTATGTTAATGAGTAGAAATCATGTCCCGGGGAATAATAGGACTAGGAGCTATTAAGAAATAGAATTAATAAAAGTTGGTGAATGATGAAGTCATTGGCCTACTCAAAATAAAAACAACCTTCTTCAAGTGAATCCAAGACACTATATAAATATGTTGGGATGTGGCGCAATCCGATGAGCCTACGTAAAATATGAAAACATTCGGAGTGTGAGCAATTCCCTGCCCACGTTAGAAATACCCTATTATGTAAAGGATAGCTCCTAAATCAGGAGGTTTTATAGTTGATTTATCAGCTATATAGCCTTCTTTTTTGCGTCACCCTTAAGCTTTCTATATACAGATAATTGCAGCTAAATTTTAAAATTACCTTTTATTTAAATCTCTAAGATTTATAGATATAGTAGGGGAATTGTTAGATACTTTTATTGTTGCAGGTTGATAGTAGTGACTATGATTTATAGAAAGATTAGGTGGAGAATTAAAATTGTTATTTTAACAATGAATTTATTTTGGGGGGAAGTATGAGTCATCTTAACATTCCATTTTTATTGAATGATAAAAAGGGATTAATTGAAGTAGTATATGAAAAAAACACGAGTATTAGTAAATCTGGTTTTGATATGCTAAAACATTTAAATTTTGATTTGAACATATGCATAGGTTATCCTACAGTACATGCTTATGTAAAAGAAACTGAGGCAAGTGGGGATAGACGTTTATGTGGCTGGATACAAATTCTTGAACTTGAATATTTTAAGACAGAGAACTCAGTGATTCCGGACAGTGTAAAAACAGAGGTGGATTGTTTAGAAAATATAAGTGCTCCATTTTTCTCATATGGATATCCTGCACAATTATATGATGGAGATCAGTATAAATTAAATTGGAAGGCTCGTACCTATCTTGTAACGGTCCCTGAGCCATCAAATAATGAAACGATTAGTCTAACGTCTGGATTCCAATGGGGATATACAGAAAAGATGATAAGGATAAGAATAGGCAAATACAACTCCATTCACTATGTGAGATTGGAGATGAGGAATGGGAGAAAGATTTAACGATTTTAAAAAGAGAATTTCCTGATTATAAGTTCTTAAGTTAAGATCATGATTTAAAAAAATCTAATAAATATTAAACATTTATGAGTAATTTTTAAAATAACGGGCATTATATTATTGGGAGCTATAAATGACGAGTGAAGAACCAAAACTTCACGATAATTAAAAATATTGGGTAGTGGAGGATGTTAAACCCCACTTTAAATAAGAAAAATAACACCGTAGTGATCCCAAGACACTATATAAAAAAAGATTGGTGAGTGGTGCAGCCCGATAAGCCCACGTAAAATATTAAAACACTCGGAAGTGTGGAGCGATTAGTATCCCCACAGTAATAAATCTTTTTAAGGTTTATTTAGCTTATATAGTTCCCAAAAGAGATTGTTTTGGTAGTAGAATCTTCTACGCCTAGACAATCTCTTTTTAAATATTAAATTGTGAACATAATCATTAGTGCATTTGAATTTATCTTTATTAAATATTAAGGTATGATTATGCATATATTCATAGAGATAATATTTTTAAAAAATATAAAGTGATGTTATTCATTCATATAAAAATAAGATATAGGGGGAATTTCCGATGAAAGATTTAGATATTTTAAAGGCATTAGAACTTGAAGCTAAAAGACAAAGTGAGAATGTGGAGTTAATTGCTTCAGAGAATTATGTATCACAAGATGTTATGACAGTACAAGGTTCGATTTTAACGAATAAGTATGCCGAAGGGTATCCTAATAAACGTTATTATGGTGGATGTGAGCATGTTGATACGATTGAAGATATTGCAAGAGATCGTTTAAAGAAATTATTTAATGCAAAGTTTGCAAATGTGCAACCTCATTCAGGATCACAAGCTAACATGGGAGCGTATCGTGCTGTGATTGAACCAAAAGCTTCGGTACTTGGGATGAATTTAAATCATGGTGGACATTTAACGCATGGTCATCCGATGAACTTCTCGGGAGTTGATTATGAATTTTATGAATATGGTGTTTCAAAAGAGTCGGAGACAATTGATTATGAAGAAGTATTAAAAATTGCGCGCGACGTTCGTCCGGCATTAATTGTTGCAGGAGCTTCTGCGTATCCACGAGCTATTGATTTTAAACGATTCAGAGAAATCGCTGATGAAGTGGGTGCTAAATTGATGGTGGATATGGCGCATATTGCTGGGTTAGTTGCGACAGGTCTCCATGAAAGTCCAATTCCATATGCTCATATTGTAACAAGTACAACGCATAAAACATTACGTGGCCCACGCGGGGGATTAATTTTAACGAATGATGAAGAGATTGCGACTAAATTAGATAAAGTCATTTTCCCAGGTATTCAAGGTGGCCCTTTAATGCATGTGATTGGAGCGAAGGCCGTGGCTTTTGGAGAAGCCTTAACTAGTGATTTTACTGATTATCAAAAGCAAGTGATAAAAAATGCGCAAGTTTTAGCAGAACACCTTCAAAGTAAAGGATTACGTATTGTTTCGGGTGGAACGGATAATCACTTAATGCTTGTTGATGTGAAAACATCACTTGGATTGACAGGAAAATATGCTGAAAAAATTCTGGATGAAGTCGCTATTACATGTAATAAAAATACAATTCCGTTTGATACGGAGCGTCCGTTTATAACAAGTGGTCTTCGTCTTGGAACACCAGCGGTTACGACGCGTGGATTTAAAGAAGATGAGATGATTGAATTAGCTGGATATATTTATGAAGCATTAGTTCATCATGAAGATAAAGATAAATTAGCAAAAATTAAAGAGTCAGTCTTAAACTTAACAAGTCGATTTCCGTTATACGAATAAAAACTAGATTTGTCATATTTTTATTGTGTGAATCTGTTTTCAAAGGGTATAATAATTCTTAATGCGTAGATTAATCTACCACGACGATTTATTAAGAATGGAATGATGATATGGCAACGATTATTGATGGTAAAAAAGTCGCACAAGATTTACGTGTACAAATATCAGAAGAAACAAAAACTTTTATGCAAGAAACTAATATTCAACCGCACTTAGTGGTCATTATTGTGGGCGCTAATCCAGCTTCACAGACTTATGTTCGCAATAAGAACAAAGGTTGTGAGGAAGTCGGAATGAAGTCGACGATTATTGAAATGTGTGAGACGACTTCAGAAGAAGATTTACTTTCAAAAATTCAAATGTTAAATGACGATGTGGATGTTCATGGTATTTTGGTGCAACTGCCATTACCTAAACATATCGATGAACAAAAGGTAATTCATGCTATCGCTGAACACAAAGATGTTGACGGGTTCCACCCTAATCAAGTTGGTCGATTAGCATCAGGACTTGAGAGTTATGCTCCGTGTACGGCGGCGGGTGTGATTGAGTTGTTAAAGGCCTATAATCTTGACATAGCGGGGCGTCACGCAGTTATTGTTGGACGTAGTCATATTGTGGGGAAACCGTTAATTCAGTTGTTGTTAAACGAACATGCAACCGTGACGGTTTGCCACTCTAAAACGAAGGATTTGCCTTTGTTTACGAAGATGGCCGATATCTTGATTGTCGCCATTGGGCGAGCTAATTTTGTGACGTTTGATATGGTTAAGCCGGGTGCGACTGTGATTGATGTTGGGATCAACCGCCTTGAAACTGGTAAGCTTTGTGGTGATGTTGATTATGCGAAGGTGTCAGAAGCTGCAGGTCACATCACGCCGGTTCCTGGTGGCGTTGGACCGATGACGATTACAATGTTACTTAAGAATACGTTGGATGCTGCAAAGCGTTCAGTCAAATAAAAAGCAAGAGATAGGTTGAATCTAGTCATGACTAGTCACAACATGTCTCTTTTTTGATACGTTAAACAGGCCTATTTTATAGGAACGCAGATTTCGCAGTAATGGTTTTGAATCATCTCGCTTGTGTATCTTTCAAAAATGGGTTTGGCATCAATGTGATAGCCTTCACTATGTAACGCAGGAAAAATATCACTCCAAGCTTTTTGAATAGCTTGGGCAGTGTGTTTGATTTTAAAAATAGCATGCTTTCCACCAGGGAATTTTCCTTCGCTAATTGAATCGTCGATTAGAAAATCATTTGAGATAACGAGACAAGCATCATATCGGCAGTTTTGTGGCGCTGTTGTTTCAGGATTATCTTGAGGAATTCCAAAAATAATAGCTGTTTCATCAAGTAAATTTCTTTCTTTAGCCCAATCTTTTAATTTTTGCATAGTGTGGATGTTGTTAGGACCGTATGGACCAACTTCTCGGATATATGCAATTCTACATTTTGATAAGTTTTCAATTTTTAAAGTCATCAGTATTCTCCTCTGTATTCGTATTTGCTACAGTTCCAAATTATCATGATATAAAATGATATTCACTAACATTTTTAAAATTTATTAAATATATATTTTGTTCATAGACATTCAACATTAGGCGGAATTTTTCCATAAAAAAATCGCATAGGAGATCATCTCCTATGCGATTTTTTGAGATTAATGACAACGCCATCCCATTTGGTTGCGAGTTTTTGTTGTGTATTCTGTGATGTCGTCTTGAGGATAAGATTCCATCTCATTGGATGAAGAAGGTTCACTGTAATTATTAGTTTTAAAGTTTTCGACATCGTAGCAATCTATCATTTGTTCGAATCCTTGATAAGGTGTATTTGCCGATACATTTGGGATTAAGGTATCGTAGGCATAAAATGCAGTGAAGAGTAATGCTAAAATGATAAAGATTTGTTTTTTCATAATGATTCCTCCTTATAATTTCCGGGGATAAAGTGTAAAAACTTGCCCCGATTTAGTCAATAACCGTTATTTTATTTCGAATCATTCCCATCCAACAGCTGTATTGGAATGTTCCTTTTTTAGTTGGAGTGAAGGTGATTTCTGTTGTTCCAACATCTAAATCTTGTTTTATTCCAAATTCCTTAATGATTAAACTACGATTGCAGCCATTTAAAGTTCCTGGATGAGCTTTGATTCTGAGTTTAACAGGAATATCTTTTATAACAGTGATATCTTGATAATTTCGACGCTCTAAATCAAATTCTATGACTTGGTGGCCATCCACTAAGGTTGCGTTAAGACTTGCATCGCTTGAGTTATCCACAGTTACCGATATTCCAATGGTAGTAAAAGCATTAAAGACCATATTAACACCTAAGAAAATGATGAGGGCTCCACCTAATTTGAAAATTAAAGTGCGAGATTGTTTAGATATTTTATCAATCATTAAGCCAAGACTTAACATCAGTGGAACAGTTCCTAAGCTAAAGGCGAACATCGATAAGGCGCCTGTTAGAGCACTTCCTGTTCCAAGGGCGTAAAATTGCATGAGTTGCAAAGGGCCACAAGGAATAAAGCCATTTAATAAACCAAGAATAAAGGGTCCCTGATCGGAGCTGACTTTTGTTTTGAACTGACTAAATTTTTTATTAAGAGGTTTTAAAATGCCTAGATTAGCTAAAGAAATAACGTTTAGTTTATCTAATCCGAATAAAATCATGAATAGTCCGAGTAAGATGGGCACGTATTTAAAAATAGCATAATCAACGGTTATAGCTGCCCCAATAGCACCAACGAGTCCTCCTAATACGGTATATGAAATAACACGCCCAAGATTATAGAAAATATTTCGATGTGTATTATTTTTAGAACTTATAACTTGCGAAAGTGCAATGCCACCACACATCGAAACACAATGAAACGAAGTGGTGAGCCCAATGATAAATAAGACAATAAAACTAACACTTTGATTGGATGTTAGAAGGCTACTGCTATCAGGAATTAATCTGCTAAATAAGAGATAGGCCACAATAGCTAAGATTAAAATGGTAACAGATTGTCTTTGTCGCTGTTTTTTTTCAAAGCTACTCATTAAGGTATAACCCATATCAAGTAAGATACTTTTTAATTCAGATTCTAAAATTTTTGTTTCATCATAGTGAAGCGAGATTGTTTTTTTATTAAAGTCTACAGATGCAACGCGAACGCCAAAAACGTTGGATAATCTTTTTTCAATCTTCTTTTTACATGATTGACAGGTCATTCCCTCAACGTGTAAAGTCTCTTTTTTCAATCGACAACGCCTCCCTTTAGTATAAAGTTAGTATACTAAAACAATTTGGAGTAACGACAGATGAAATATGGGATTATCATGGGATATTAGGTCTGTTTAGGTGCAAGAATAAATTTAATACCCGTACTCAAATTTTCATAAGAAATTGAATAATGATATAAGGTTAGAGTTTTATGAACGATGGAAAGTCCAAGTCCCGTGACGCCACCGACGCCAACTTCAAAGGGTTTAAAGATGCTACCAAATTCACTTTCAATGATAGGTGGACCGTCATTATAAATTTCGATGCTGTTATTTATGAGCGTAATTCTAATTTTAGTAGCTGCAAAGCGTTGGCTATTTGCAATTAGATTTTCAAAAACAACGCGCCACTTTTCTTCATCACCTAAAACATGCGATTCATCTAAGTTTATTTCAAAGTTAATGGAGGGATGGTTTTCTTCCATGTATTTGACGACGGATAGAATAAGCGGTTTTAGTTCAAATGCGGTCTGTTGGCCATCAGCTTCATGCTCAATCAAATGGGTTAAGTGGTTTAAATAGAGTAAATTAGTCACTTTTTTTTCGAGGCGTTCGGCTTGTTCATTGATGACTTTGGCGGTTGCTTCGACGGTTCCATATGGATAGATTTCGTCGATAATACTTTCAGAGCACATCTTAATAATTGAAATCGGCGTTTTTAAATCGTGCGAAATATTATGGACCATTTCATTTTTTAACTGTTCATTATGTTTCAATCGTTTGCGCATTTCATCAAGCTCGTGCATCAAATCATTGACCTCAACCGTGTAAGTATTCGATTTAATTTCGATATCTAAATCTTCATCACCAATACTTTTAACCACGCGTTTAATCTCTTTTAAGTTACTAATTAGGCGATAGGACCAGTAAAGAATCCCTATTAGCAAGACGACAAGTACAAAGGCAAGGCCATTCACCACGTTATAAAAGACACTATTTGAAATCACCGAATTAACGTTATCGATTTTGACGGTCACAAAGTTATAGTCGGGATTTGATTTGTTAATCACATAGTAGATATGGTCCTGTTGAAAATGGTAAACATAGCGATCAATGGATTGTTTTTGCTTTTTCATATGCTCAAGTACTTCATCAAACATCTCGTCACTAATTAGATTATCGTCATGTATTACAAAACCTTCTTTATCAAAAATAAGATGTAAAATGTCTGTGTGGAAATCTGATGTAGTGTCTTTTTCTAACATAAAGAGCTGTTGTTGTGACAGTAGCAAATCAAAGGTGTGATCGTCAAAATAGTTTCGAATGTTGTAAGGTAAAATAATCCCGAGCGCCATAATGAGGACGAAAATCGTAACCGAGGAAACTAAGAAAAGTTGAAAGTTTAGTTTTCTGATAAATTTCATAGCGTGTCCTCTTTTATGAGCCGATACCCAAATCCATAGAGGGTTTCAATTTTTAATTCTGGCATTTTTTTTCGAAGGCGGCGCATTAAATCATCAACGACACGATCGCCACCGAAGTAGTGTGGTTCCCAAACGTGATTTAGGATTTGTTCGCGTGTGAAGGCGTGGCCACTATGCGTTCCAAGTAATAGTAAGAGGTTGAATTCTTTTGTTGTGAGTTCAATGTTCTGTGAGTTTAAATATACTTGACGATGTGCTAAATGAATGAGGTAAGGATCTATATTAATTGAGGTAATATCTGTTTTATAAGTTCGACTGAGTATTTTTTTTACACGAAGAACTAATTCTTTTGGCGCAAATGGTTTGGCTAGGTAGTCATCGCCACCTTTTTCTAGGCCCATAATTTTATCGAAATCTTGGTCGCGAGCGGAGATAAAGATGATGGGGATGTCGGGTGTTATTTTTTTGATTTGATCGACTAGATCATAGCCACTCATGCCTGGTAACATGATATCGATAATCCAAAGGTGGATGTTTGTGTTGATGTTTGATAATGCTGTTTGTGCATCTGGATAGGATGAGACGGTTAGATTTTCTTTTTGTAAATAGCTTGTGAGTATATCGCGAATATGGATTTCATCATCGACTAGTGCAATGTGGTACATATGGGTCACCTCTTTCTTCATTATTTTACCGTTTTTTTATAGAATAATAATGTGATTTGCATTTTAGGATTTGTTTTTTGTACTGATATTGAATTTATGATGTGGTAGCGTTAGAATGAGAATTAAGATGAATTTTGATTTGAGGGGGGAGTTTGAAAATGAGATTGTTTCATGTGAGTGAAGAAGAGGATATTTTGGTGTTTAATCCGCGGATACCGACTAGATGTGATTTAGATCAATCGGTTGGACTTGTTTGGGCGATTAATGAATGTTGTTTACCTAATTTTTTAACACCGAGGGATTGTCCGAGGGTGACTTATTATAGTGGAGATTGTGCAACGAAGGAAGATAAATTGAAATATTTTTCATCTTCTACAACTTCGCATACGATTGTGATTGAGAGTAAATGGTTTGAACTCATGAGTAAGACGACTTTGTATGTATATGAATTTAATTCTTTAGATTTTGAGTTACAAGATGAAGTAGCTGGTTATTATGTGGCCAAACAATCGCAAATTCCTAAAGCAAAGTATAAGTTGGATCATCTATTTCAAGAATTGTTTTCACGCCAGATTGAAGTGAGAATCGTGGATAATTTATGGGATATTTGTGATGAAATAAAACACTCTTCACTAAACTGGTCGATGTGTCGCATGGGAAATGCGCAACCAAGAGAATAAACTAACGCCATAATATAGATTTAAGTGCGGATAGTGAAGCTTAAATCAAGATGCTGATTGTACAACGTATTTTTGAATGAAATTAGTGAATAATAGTGAATTTTATTAATTAGTATTTGTTTTCCAAAACTAAAAATTATATTCTTTGTTAGCGGTTTTAGTGGTAAAATATAAGGACATCGAGTTTTTCAAAAATAGGAGATGAGAGCAATGGGAATTACAAAATTACAATTGATTGTTAATTTATTCTGGGGAATTATGTCGGTCATTATTTTATCTTTAGATATGAATGGAAACATTAGTTTAGCAAATAATTCTAGTTTATTCTTTGGATATATTATTTTAATGGTCGCATCATTTGCCGTTGTTAAACAGATTGATAAAAGAAATGGAATTTCTGAGGATTAAGATAGCGTATATATAAAACAGGAAGTCGCAAATTTTGTGATTTCCTGTTTTTTTGTATTTTTACAGCGTGATAAATCTAGATTTTTGAAATAGTAGTGGAGTAAGATGTAGACGTTAGTCATTTTGTTTTGCGTGTCGTTACATCATTCGCATTGTGAATTGTTTACAAAAATTTCCACACCCTATATAATGAAGTTAAGGTATGG
>JBOFCV010000172.1:0-6811 GCA_051646305.1 Turicibacter sp. | reverse complement strand
CGACATATAAGTTTTTCATAATAAGCTTCCTCCTTCCCCTTGTGGATGATTAAATGGTTTGAAATACTTTCAATTACAACGTGGGAAAACGTTGCAACTTCGCAATTGATATGACCCAGTTCTTTTTTATAGACGTTTGTGTAATCATCGTACTGAATGGCATCGCTAAAAACATAGTCTGATACGATGACTATGTTTTTAACGTGATTGGCTAATTCTTTTATCGTTTTAGCTATTTTTTCACTGATAGCAGCCCTAAATTCAGTTCCCACAAACATTTCATTGGATGCCCAAGCTGTGACGCTATCTAATAAGATTGTATCTTCAAAGCTTAGGTTTGGGATAATCTCTTGAAGGTTTTTTGTTATCTCAATCGTTGTAAAGTGGTAGTTTTTTCGATCCTCTATATGATTTTTTATTCGTTTTACATCCTCAGTACCATATGCTTTCATCGTGGCGATATAATAAAGCACCCCACTACTTTGACTTAATTGATAGGCGTACGTTTCTGCAACTTTTGATTTTCCACTTTTTGACCCGCCAAGTACAAAAATAATCATATTTCAATGCCTACGCGCGCAGGGATTCCTAACTCAAAGGGATGTTTAATCGCATTAATTTCAGAAACATAATGCGCTAATTCAATTAATTCGAGGCCAGGGTCGCGTCCTGTCATCACGACTTCTAAAGTTTCTGGTTTTGTTTTTAAAAATTCTACAACAAGTGGTAGTGGGATAAAGTTTAAATTAATCGTGGCGATGATTTCATCTAAGATTAACACGTCATAATTTTCTTCTACTGCTTTTTTTGTTAAACTCTCAAAACGGATCACATGTTCTTTGGCAACGGCCGCTTTTTCTTCTTCATTCATATTCCATACAAATTTTTTAGCAGGCTCACCCATCACAACATGGAAAAATTCATTTAACTTTTCAATAGATTTTAATTCACCCGTTTTATTACTTTTTAAAAATTGCGTTAACAACACTTTTTTCTCTTGTCCCGCTGCTCTCATTCCAAGTCCCATTGCTGCACTTGTTTTTCCTTTTCCATTTCCACAATAAATATGGATCAATCCGATTTCCATTTCCACCACTCCTTAAATTCTAATCTCTATCCGCTTATATTATTATTTTGGAATAATTCTTTGAACCACACATAAATTAAACAGGTTCTACTCTCATTTCAAAAAAAACTTTGTCTACCAACTCTAAACTTTATAACTTTCTTTATCTCGAACCTCTTCGAGATAACTATCATCTATATTAGCTTCATCAAATGTTGCCATATTATTCATCATGGCAAGTGCAAACTCAATGACCGAAAAAGCAAGCGGGCATCCACTCCCTTCTCCTAACCTCATTCCTAAGTTAAGCATCGGTGCTAATCCTAGTTCATTCATCGCTAAGTTATATCCAATTTCTTCTGATTTATGGGATGGAATACAATAGTCTTTCACCAATGGATTTAAACGCGTTGCCACTAACGCAGCCACAACTGAGATAAATCCATCAATCACAACAGGTATTTGATAATAAGCTGCGCCTAAAAATACACCTACCATCCCTGCAATATCATAGCCACCCACTTTAGCTAAAACATCAATTGGGTCATTTGGATTCACCTCATTGATACGCAAGGCTGTTTTTACAACGAACTTTTTCTTTTCATACGCCTCTTTTGTGATACCCGCACCTTTACCCACCACTTCTTCCACACAACAATGAATCAAACCTTTTAAAACAGCTGCTGATGTCGTGGTATTTCCAATGCCCATTTCACCCACACCGATAATCTGATAGCCCTCATCATGCGCTCTTTTGGCAGCTTCAATTCCAATTTCAATCGCTTGGATTCCCTGATCATACGTCATCGCGGCTTCTTTAAAAATATTCTTCGTTCCTTTACTTATTTTTTGATGAATAACACCTGGTATCACTTCATCGCTATTAATTCCAATATCAATGACCATTAAATCGGTCTGATTATGTGCAGCTAATACAGCAACACCCGTTTTTCCTCGAATAAAATTCTTTGTTTGCGCAAGTGTCACATACTGTGGTGCTGATGCCACACCTTCCTCCACCACGCCGTTATCTGACGATAAAATAATGATACACTTTTTATCAATATTATTAAAAATAGTTCCTGTGATTCCGGAAAGTTGAACCACTAAATTTTCTAACTCACCCAAACTCCCAAGTGGCTTAGCTAATGAATCCACTCTCTGCTTTGCTTTTTCCATTGTCTCTATATTTAAAGGTTGTATCTCATCTATTATTTTATTTAGCATGATACCCTCCCATGTTATCTGTTTATATTTGAATCTGAATCATCCCTCTTATCATTTTTAATAAGGCAAACCGTTGCTATCCTCGTATTTTAATAAAAGTTGTGCTTAACGGACATACCATCTCATTCATTGTACAAGATTCTAATCGTGCCTGCATTATATATTGCATATAAAATCTAATCTAACCATTAAAATAACTTGGTCGTACAAAAAAAATCTGATGATAGTAATCTGAATCATACTTTGGTACAATTAATTTCATATTTTATAAAGCAGATAATCTATTAGGACATATCGGGGGATGACATGAATCATTACAAAATTGGACAACTTACAAAAACAATGGGTGTTTCTTCTCATTTACTTAAACATTATGAAAAATTTGATTTAATTTATCCAATAAAAGATAATGACACTAATTATAGATATTATAATTTTGGACAATTTGGCCGATTAATTCAATCTAAAAAGTTTCGAAATTTAGGATTTTCGATTAAAGAGACATCAGATATTATTAATCTGTATACAAATGAACAATTAAATACGTCATTAAAAACCCATATGACCTATTTACAAAACGAAATTGAACGACTTCAATTTCAAAAAGAACTCACGACAAATTTATATGAAGATAGCCTAAATTGTGATGCCTATTTAAATCAGTGGTTTATTGAAATGATGCCTACACGTTACATCCTAAAGCAAAGTGATAATAAAACCTTAATTGAGGAAAATAACAGTTTAATCAATCAAATCAATTTAATTGACCATGTTCCAATTATCGAATCCATCCTCTATATACCCAAAGATAATTTATCTAAAGAAACATTTAGCTATCATTGGTGCCTTGGATTACAAGAAACCTCAATGAATCAAATCCAATTAACATTAGATGATCGATTTATAAAAATTCCACAACATCGCGTATTTGTAACCTATTTAAAGGTAAAAATCCCTTATACCTGCAATTCTTTATTCATCAATTTAATTAAAGAGACATTTAACCCTCTTCCATTTCATTGTTGCCAAGATCTGATTGCTATCTTATTAAAATCTGTTTTTGAAGATGAAACACCGTATCAATATTTTAAAATTCTCATTCCCATTGACTAACCTGAGTCCTAGACTTAAGTTAGTCTTTTTTATATTTTATTTAGTCTATTGATCCCCTCATTTTGTGAAAATACCATGAAAAAACTGTGTGAAAAAACTATAAACATTACTAAATATTCCACAAACTATATTGACTTGTCTGTTACCCACAGCCTTAAACTAGAGTTTGAAAAATAAAACACAAAGTTTTGAGGAGGAGTATTATGAATCAAATTTCTAAAAGAATGGGTGCTATCTTATTAGTACTTGCATTAACATCTACATTTGTTGGGTGTTCAAACAATGAAACAGGTCCAGTCACTGATTTGGCAGAACAAACAGGTTCTGCATTTAAACAAGGAACTTACACCGCAACAGGGCAAGGTAACAACGGAACGGTTACCGTAGAAGTTACCTTAAGTGAAACCAAGATCGAAAGTATTAAAATTGTTGAATCCTCAGAAACTGCAGGACTTGGAGATAAAGCTTTAGAATCCTTAATCGATCAAGTGATTGCTAATCAAAGTATTGGCGTTGACACAGTAACAGGTGCAACAAATAGTTCTCAGGCACTATTACAAGCCATTGAACTTTGTTTAACTGAAGCCGGTGCAAATATTAATGATTTTACAACAGCCGTGGAAAAAAATGGTGTTGATGAAGAAATAACAACTGAGATAGTCGTTGTTGGAGGTGGAGCTTCAGGAAGTGCTGCAGCTTTACAGGCCGTTGAAGATGGTGCCCAAGTGACTTTAGTTGAAATGACAGCCTCTCCTGCTGGTCAAGGAACAATGGCTGGTGGCTTATTCGGTACCAATTCAACGCAGCAACAAGAACAAAATAAAATCGTAGATGGTAAATGGTTCTATGATCAATTCGTTGATACGAGCAACTATACAGCAAATGGTGGGCTACTATCTAAAATCATTCAAAAATCAGGAGAAACAGTGGACTGGCTAATTGAAAATGGAGCAAATTTAATTTTAGCGCATCCTGCTACAGGTGGGGTTGAGGAACATAAATACACCCACCCAACATCTACCCTTCACGGTTATGTTGAAGGTGGAACAACTGCTATTACTAACCTTCATGAATCAATTGTAACTAAAGGTGGAACGGTTTTATATTCGACTGAAGCAACCGAATTGATTATTGAAAATGGTGAAATCCGTGGAATTAAAGCATTAAAAGCCGACGGTGGAACCTTAACAATTAAAGCTTCGGCTGTTATTTTAGCAACAGGTGGTTTTGGTGGAAACGAAAAATTAGTCACAGAACAATTTGGTACAGGCGTTGGTAAAGGCCGCGTTGCAACGAATATCGGAACGGGAATTGAAATGGCTATCTCTGCTGGTGCTGATGCGAGTTTTGATGATGCGATTACGATGCACTATGGTGTTTCTCGCGGGAACTCACAATATGGAACAGCTCTAAATTCAGCATTAACAAATCCATTCTTATTTGTTGATGTGGATGGAAATCGTTTCATGAATGAAGAATCTTTCATCTTTGAACCTATCAAAACATCAAATGTTATTAAATCACTTCCACAAATGACAGCTTACGAAATCTTTGATGAAACATTAATCGATATCGTAAAAGAAAAAGGAGCAGCTGGGATCACGGATGTTTATAATGGAGAACTTGCAACCAATCCAACAGTCTTTATCGAAGTTGGCCACGAAGTAAATACAGGTGTTAAAGCACAAGAAAGTCATATCCCTACCGATGTCTTACCTGATATAGAAGCATTAATTGAAGCTGGAACAATCGTTTCGGCACAAAGTCCTAAAGAATTAGCAGAAAAACTTGGGATGACTCACATTGTAGACACCATTGCTCGTTACAATCAATTAGTTGAAGCCGGTGAAGATACCGATCACTTCAAATCAGCTAAATACCTTGATAAATTAGAAGGGACTTTATATGCCGTAAAAACCGTCCCTTCCGTATTCTTAGGAACATTAGGTGGAATCGATATCAATGATAATGCCGAAGTTTTAGACACAAACGGAAAAGCGATTAAAGGTTTATACGCCGCAGGTTCTGAAACAAATGGAGCTTACGGAAACAGTTATGTCTTCTTCGAAGGTGGAACACTCGGTTATGCTTACGGAACAGGTCGTATTGCCGGAGCTAACGCAGCCTTAAGCGTTAAATAAACTACGTTACCCCCTTTCTTTAAAACCTACTGAACATTGCGAATTCAGTAGGTTTTTTTTACCCCTTTTTATGGGGAAGTAAAATACACGTCACACTTGTAACTCAATTATCTAGATTAAATCAAGCCTATTTCCAACTTCAAAACTCTCTCCCCTTAGACTAGAACGCTCATTTAAACTTTGAGCACTTCTCCACCTATCCCCAATATAATCCATATTTTTATCACCTCAGATATAAACTTCATTTCATCACTCTGTTATAATAAATTTATAGTTATCGGCCGATTAATTTAAAGCCTAAACAACTAGAGGGGAATGAATAAAAATGAAAAAAGTAATCGTAAATTGTGATGACTTTGGAATGGATAATGCCACAAACCAAGCTATTATGGAGCTCATCCAAAATAAACGAATCACAAGCACCAGTATTCTGATTAAACGTGATAAAGTGGCTTGCCATGAAGCCTTACTATTCGCAAAACAGTACGGAAATCTTGCAAGTTTTGGCTTACACCTTGATTTAGATGAGTATTTTAAGTTTGATGAATTAGGGCTTTACGGAAAAGATGAGACTCATATTATTGATCAGTATCTAGAAATATTCACAACTAATAAGCAAGAAATAATGGCAGATATCAAAAGCCAATTTGCAATTTTTAATGAATATGGTTTGCAAATTTCACATGTTGATGGTCATCATCATATTCATTTATTTACAGAGATTTTAGTTGAACTACTTCCGATTATGAAAAAATATAACGTAAATAAAATGAGATTTATAGCCGATTTTTATTTAACACCAAAGAAACTGGCAGCCATTAAATTACTTCTTTTGGAAAACAGTATCATGGTTCCAGATAAATTTATAGATAATCTAACTCTTACTGGAGATTCTACGCCGATTGATGGAGTCAATGAAGTGATGAGTCATGTCTTCTTTGGTACTGAGAATGGACTCACTCACGCACAAAAATTATTAACAGAAGACTGCTTTAATGGCTACTTAATGGTTAATTACAATCAAATCTAATTTAATACAAATAAAATCCAGATCAGTTTTTATACCGATCTGGATTTTTTCATCTCCTACTAGAAGACGAATCATTCATAACTTCTAATATATTTTTAGTTTCAAGTTTTACCTATTCTAATCTTATTTATGATTAAATATCCCCTATCTCAATAATTAAATTTGCTAGTCTTTCTTTCCCTTTGAAATACAATATCCTAGGGGACATTGGGAACTATCTTTCTTTATTCTCTT
>JBOFCV010000203.1:0-19189 GCA_051646305.1 Turicibacter sp. | reverse complement strand
TCTTTCAACGGGTTTTCAATACTCACTTTAGGATCAAGACCTAACATAAACCTTTGTTTTAATGTAGTCTGACGTTCTTCCCCCTCATTTTTGACCCCTTTTTCAAATGCCGATAACTCACCTATTAATATAAGTGATTTCTTAGCTCGCGTAATGGCTGTATAAATTAGTTTTTTTTGCAGCATGACGTGATAGGCATTCGTAATTGGCATAATCACGATAGGATATTCCGATCCTTGTGCCTTATGAACGGATACACAATATGCGTGGGTTAAATTTTGCAAATCTGCTTTTTTATACGTGACTTCTTTTTGATCAAAAGCAGCAATTAACTTGTCCTCTTTATCGGTATTTTCATTTTTCAAAGAAATACCGATGACTTCTCCCACATCACCATTCATAATTCCAGTTTCAGGTTGATTAGAAAGTTGTAGGACTTTATCACCTATCCGATAGGTACGGTTCCCAAAAATCAGTTCTCTTTTCCCCTCATTTGCTGGATTAAAAACACCTTGCAAAATGATATTAACATTATCGATTCCGCAATCACCACGATACATCGGCACTAATACTTGAACATCACTTGCACTATAGCCTTTGGCAAGTGCATTTTCAATTATTTTTGTTAAATAAGTTGTAATGTCTTGATGACGACATTCAACATATAATCGATCTGGTTTTTTTTCTTTGATATCTTGTGGGAGATAATTGTTTTTAACAGCATGAGCAAGTGAGATGATGGATGAATCTTGCGCTTGTCGATGAACTGTTATTAAACGGGTCAAAGGGATGGCTTCACTTTCAATTAAATCTTTTAACACTTGTCCTGGACCCACAGATGGTAACTGATTGTCATCACCGACCAATACAATTTGAGCTCCACTTGGAATACTTTGAAACAATTGGTTGGCTAATAAAGTATCTAACATCGAACTTTCATCGATAATAATGAGTTTAAATTCTAATTGGTTAAATTCATCGCATGCAAAAACCCCATCTACACCATACCCAAGTAATCGGTGAATGGTCGATGCTTTTAATTCAGTCGTCTCCGTCATGCGCTTTGCAGCTCTACCTGTTGGTGCTGCAAGGGCAATCGGGAATTTGACTTTATCTGTGACATATTTTGACGGATCTAACTCAACATCATGTAATATCCCATAGGCTTTTAAAAGCCCTTGAACAACCGTGGTTTTACCTGTACCCGGCCCCCCAGTAATAATACTCACAGGATGCTTTAATGCCATGGAAATCGCATCTTCTTGTTCCGGTGAATAGATCACCTTCAACTCTTTTTTCAAATGCTTCATCGCACGTTTGATGGCTTTATCTTCAGGTACACTCCCTGTTTTGAGGCGTTCTATTGAATCAGTGATTCCTTTTTCACTATTCACCAATAAGGGAATAAATAAAAATTCACCTTCGATATAAATTTTCTTTTTCTTTATTAACTCATTAATTTGATTCTCGATTTGAGCATATTCTAGCAATAGCGACGATCGTTGATTCAAATACTGTAAAGCACTTTGAACAAGTTGTTTTTGATAAACATACGTGTGCCCTTTTTGGAGTGCAATTTGATCAATGACGTAAAGCAATGCCGCTCTAATTCTTCGATGATCACTAGCATCAACACCAAGTGACATAGCAATTTCATCGGCTTTAATAAATCCAATCCCCTCAATATCATCAATTAAACGATAAGGATTTTGTGTGATAATTTCCAGGGCTTGATATTGATATTTTTTAAATATTTTCATCACAAGTCTTGGGCTTAGATCTAACCCATATAAAGGTGCTAATACTTGTTCCATCCCTTGTTGACTCACGAGAGTTTCATATACTTTATCAGCTAATTTTTTTGATAATTTAGGGACATCATTTAAACTCTCGCGACTCTTAAGAATGATATCGATTGCATTTTCACCTAAACATTCAACAATTTTTTCGGCCGTTTTAGTTCCAATCCCCTCAAATAATTCACTACTCAAATACGCAGCAATAGAGGACTTTCCTTTAACATTCACCACATCATAAGATTTAACAACATATTGCCATCCATATTTAGGATGTTCTGATAAGGTCCCCTTAAAAACATATGTTTTATTACTTGAGAGTTTAGGAAAGTATCCTGATATCGTCATTTTCCCATACTCAATTTTTGTCGGCGCATCAATTAATTTTAATTGACGACTATCAGCAGCTTTTACGGCCTTGTTAATCGACTCTTTATTTTCATTATGTTCTAACAATAAGATATTTCCAATAGAGAAACCATTATCCTCATTAAAATAAATATGATCCATAAAGATTCCTTTTATATAATTGGCCTCTTCCATCGTATTTTCTCCTGTTCTTAGTACATTCTTTTTTCTCCATCCTTGAACGCTGCTTGTAATAACCCGCCACCTAAACAAACATCGCCATCATAGAAAACAGCTGCTTGGCCAGGCGTTACCGCACGCACAGGTTCTTTCATAGTAACACGTATACTTTCTTCATCTAGCCACTCAATTTCAACCGGTACATCTGGTTGACGATATCTAAATTTCGCTGTGCATGATAACTTTCCAGTAAACTTGACACTTGGAATCCAATTCATGGTTGTCACGATTGCAGAATCAGAGTACACATACTCATGATGGAATCCTTGTCCAACAATTAATACGTTGGCATCTAAATCTTTACCAATAACAAACCACGCATCACCTGAGCCACCAATTCCAAGACCTTTACGTTGTCCAATTGTATAGTACATTAACCCAATATGTTGACCGACAACTTCACCCTCCATTGTTTTCATTTCACCTGGTTGTGCTGGAAGATAATTTTGTAAAAACTGTGTGAATTGACGCTCTCCAATAAAGCAAACCCCCGTCGAATCTTTTTTTGAAGCTGTTGCTAAATTCATTTTTTTAGCAATTTCGCGAACTTGTGACTTTTGTAATTCTCCAACTGGGAACAATGTTTTAGCTAATTGTGCTTGGGTTAATTGACTTAAGAAATACGTTTGGTCCTTATTATTATCCACACCACGTAACATCTGCACTTCTTCTCCATGATTCACACGAGCATAATGTCCCATCGCGATATAATCACATCCTAAACTCAAAGCATAATCTAAAAAGGCTTTGAATTTCACTTCTTTATTACACATGATATCAGGATTTGGCGTACGCCCTGCCTTATATTCATCTAAGAAATACATAAAAACACGGTCCCAATATTCTTGAACAAAATCAACGCGATGAAGTTTAATTCCTAGTTGATCTGCTACGGCTAAAGCATCCATGTAATCTACTTCTTGAGGGCACACCTCATCATTAACTGTTGGATTACCCAATACATCTTGATTAGCCGCACTGTCCCAATTTCGCATATAAATTCCTTCTACTTCATACCCTTGTTCTAATAATAAATAGGCTGCAACTGAAGAATCAACGCCTCCAGACATTCCTACGATGACTTTCTTTTTATTATTTGTATGCATAGACATGACCTCCATTATTAGTTTGCAATTTTATAACTTATATATTTCGTTTTATTAAACGTATTTTTATGCACTGTGAGAAACATTACTCTTTATTATAAGCAAAAGTTGCTTGCTAAACAATAGTATAACAATTCTTCTTTTTTTACAAGTTTTCTCCCTGATTACAAAATCCTACTCTTCACCTTCAAGTGTAGAAATTCTTCTCTTATATTACATTTACACCTTAAAGAGTCGTGTTCTAACAGTTAGAAATGATTTATCATTACTAAACACTTACTGTTTTAAAAATATTATCCATTACATAATAAAAAGCAAAAAACAGCGTTTAACTGCTTTTTGCTTTTTACAAAGATTTTATTCCAATTAACGTTTACCAGGATCGTATGGTTCACCTGCGGCTTTTGGACCCACGATATTACGGCTGAATATGACAAGAGCAATCAATGTCATGATATACGGTAGGGCATTATAGAATTCCATCGGAATTTCAAATGACTTTAGCGTATCATTTATTAAAGCTAATTGTCCTAGTGTTTTCATAAATCCAAAGAAGAACGCAGCACCAAGCACTGTCCATGGATTCCATTTACCGAATATTAAGGCTGCTAAAGCCAAGAATCCCACCCCGGCAACCGATCCATTAAATTCACCAGACGTTGTAACGATGATGATTGCACCACCAAGTCCGGCTAAAACGCCAGATGCAACAACACCAAAGTAGCGCATCTTGTAAACATTTATTCCCATTGAATCTGCTGCTTGTGGATGTTCTCCACATGCTCTTAATCGTAATCCAAACGATGTTTTAAATACAATGTACCAGGTTACAAGAACCAAAAATATAGCGACAAACGTCGTGACATAAGCATTACTAAAAAATAGGGGTCCTACAATTGGAAGATCTGCTAATATCGGCACATCAATACGAGATACCCCTTTGATAATATTAATATTTTGTGAACCTGTTAAAGTTCGAGCTAAGAATATAGTGATAGCTGGTGCTAATAAATTTAATGCTGTCCCTGAAATAACCTGATCAGCCTTTAAATTAATACTTGCATACGCATGGAAAAGTGAAAAAATTCCAGCCACAATTGCACCCAGTAAGATTCCTAACCAAATCATCGACTCAGTTCCGTAAACATTGTATGTCATGTTAATAAAAATAGCAGTTGTAAAAGCCCCAACAAGCATTAACCCTTCAAGTCCAATATTAACGACTCCACTTCGCTCACTAAAAATCCCACCTAATGCTGTGACTAACATCGGTGCTGTAAAGGCTAGTGCATACGGCATCATTGCAACAATAAAATCCCACATTATTTCACACCTCCATTTTTCCCTTTAGGTGCAACTTTTTTCAAGAAACCTTGAACAAGTAGCGCTGCAGCAGAGAAGTAAATAATTGTTGAAATGATAATATCTACTAACTCTTTTGGAACACTCGTCATTGCTTGCATGAATTCGCCTCCGACTTTCATAAATCCAAACAAGAACGCTGACAAGACAACACCAATTGGTGAGTTTAATCCTAATAAGGCAACAGCAATTCCATCGAATCCTTGCGTTGGGATGACCCCAATTTTAATATGATTTGTATACCCTACATAGAAAGTCGCACCTGCTAAGCCAGCTAAAGCACCTGCAATAATCATAGAAAGAATGATATTTCGTTTAACTTTCATTCCTGCATACTCAGCAGCATCTTGATTATACCCCACTGCTTTCAATTCATAACCAAATGTTGTTTTTTCAAGAATAAACCAAACAACAATAGCTGCGATTAACGCAATAAATAAACCTAAATTCACAGCAGACCCATCAAATGCTTTTGTTAGCCATTCCATTTTTAACGTTGCCGTTGTAAAAATAGTGGCAGATTCCGTATCATATTTACCTGGAAGATATGTTTTTACAAAATATTGTACGCCCCATAAAGCAATATAGTTCATCATAATAGAAGTAACAACTTCATGAATTTTATATTTAGCTTTCAACACCCCGGGGATAATCGCCCAAACACCGCCTGCTAACATCGCACCCAGCACAACGATTGGTAAGTGAATGACTGCAGGGAGTTGAAGTGTTGCACCTAAATAAACCGCAACAAATCCACCTACTAACATTTGTCCCCCTGCTCCGATATTAAACAAGCCTGTTCTAAAGGCAAAAGCGACTGATAACCCTGTTAAAATTAACGGTGTCATTTGTAATAAAGTATTCCCAAATTGTTTGAAGTTCCCCGTCGTTATTCCACTAAATCCACCTTGGAATAAATAAGTAAAACCTTCCATTGGATTATACCCTAAACATAATAAAACGATAAATCCGATTGCAAATCCCATTAAAACCGAAATAAATGGAGCAAGTCGTTTTTGGACAACTGGACTAGATAAACTAAACTTTACTTTCTTCATTACTGTGCACCTCTTTTCTTACCTGCACCAGCCATTAATAATCCGATTTCTTTTTCATTTGTTTCCGCTGTATTTAATACAGCAACAATCTCACCTTCATAAATAACTGCGATACGATCTGAAACATTTAAAATTTCATCTAATTCAAGCGAAATTAATAAAATTCCTCGTCCTTTATCACGTTCTTCAATTAATTCACGATGAATATATTCAATCGCGCCAACATCTAATCCACGCGTCGGTTGTGCTGCAATTAATAATTTAGGTGAACGTACCACTTCACGTGCAATGATGGCCTTTTGTTGATTCCCCCCACTCATACTACGTGTAGGCGTTATACTTCCTTGACCGCTGCGAACATCAAAACGTGTAATTAATTCTTCTGATTGCTTTCTAATGGCAGAACGTTTTAACATTCCATGGTTACTGAATGGTGTTTGATAATACGTTTGTAAAATAAAATTATCTTCTAATGAATAATCTAAGACTAATCCATGTTTATGACGGTCTTCAGGAATATGACCAATTCCTGATTCTGTACGTTTTCTAACTGATAATTTTTCGATATTTGAACCCGCTAATTTGATAGTTCCACTATCAATCTCTTTTAATCCGGTAATGGCCTCAATCAATTCACTTTGACCATTCCCCTCGATTCCAGCGATTCCTAATATCTCTCCAGCATATAAATCTAAGTTTAAATTTTTCAACCCAGAAATCCCACGATTATTCGTAACATTTAGCTGGTCAATTTCTAAGATTTTCTCACCTTTTTTCGCTGGTGATTTATCTAACTTAAACGTTACCGCGCGCCCCACCATTAAGTCAGCAAGTTCTTGTTCTGACGTCGTTGCAACCTCAACTGTTCCAATTCCTTTTCCTTTACGGATAACTGTACAGCGATTCGCGACTGCTTTAATTTCTTTCAGTTTATGAGTAATGACAATAATTGATTTTCCTTCAGCTGTTAGTTGCTTCATAATCGCCATTAAATGTTCAATTTCTTGAGGTGTTAACACCGCCGTTGGTTCATCAAAAATCAAGATATCAGCATCACGATATAACATCTTTAAAATTTCAACACGCTGCTGCATCCCTACTGAAATATCTTCAATTTTAGCAAAAGGATCCACATGCAAATTATATTTTTCAGATAATTGTGCGACACGTGCAGCGGCTTTTTTTATATTAATACGACCACCAAAAACTTTGGGTTCATTACCTAGCACAATATTTTCAGTTACAGTGAAGTTATGAACTAATTTAAAGTGTTGATGTACCATCCCAATTCCTAACTCTGTAGCAACGTTGGGATCCGTAATTTTTAATTCTTTTCCCTTTACTTTAATACAGCCTTCTTCTGGTTGATATAACCCAAAAAGGACACTCATTAACGTAGATTTCCCTGCTCCATTTTCACCAAGTAACGCATGAATCTCTCCCGGTTCAACTTGTAGCGTGATATTATCATTAGCTTTAATACCAGGGAATTCTTTTGTAATATTAAGCATTTCTATTACATAACTCATTCCACAAACTCCTCCCGAGTGAACCTCTCTAACTTATTTCCACAAGAAAACCAAACAGGCTGGTTTTGATTTGATTAAAAAGGCATCTCATTCTATTATATTACACGTGTAAGCGTTATTCATCTTCTAAAATTTTATTTTATAAAAACTTATATTTATTTCTATGAATAACTTTTAATTAAGCAAATATTTCTATGTAAACGTGGATAATTAGGAAAATATTAACAGACATAAAAGAAAAAAGTACGCCTATTAGCAGGCGTACTTTAACATTCATTAATCCACTTTAATAGCACTTGCATCATAACCGTATTCAGCTAATAATGCCTCTAATTCTTCAGTTGAAGTAGGAGCTTTGATTGTTCCTGCTTTAATTGCTGCAAATACTTCATCAGTTTTTGCTACTGTTTCTTCAGTTAAATTTGGATTTTCAACAGGTAACCCAATTCCGTCGTTTTCCGCATTCATGATGATTGTTTGTCCGCCTGGGAACGTTCCATTTGCAATAGCATCAATATGATCATACGCAGCAGCCCCTAATTTTTTCACAGCAGAAGTTAAGATAATTGAACTTCCATCTGTGATAATTCCATCAGCGTATTGGTCAACGTCTACCCCAACAACGAATACATTATCACCTTTTTCAGCGCGTGCTTTTGCTTCATTGATAACACCAACACCTACTCCACCAGCGGCAGAGAAGATAATGTCGATTCCTTTATCATACATTCCACCAGCTAACGTTTGACCTGCCGAAACTTCAGAGAAAGTTCCTTGGTAAACATAATCTGCAACTTCAACAGTAGTTCCTAAGTTAGTATTTGCATATGCAACACCTGCAACGAATCCCCAACCGAATTTTTGAACCGCAGGAATTTTCATTCCTCCAATAAATCCAACTTTTCCAGTTTCAGTTTGTAAGGCAGCAGCAACACCTGCTAAGAATCCTGCTTCTTCTTCAGCGAAGTAAATAGAAACGGTATTCTCTGCAACTTCTGTTGTCATTGTCCCATCAATTTCTTTTCCTGGTGTTCCATCAATTAAAATATATTTAACATCTGGATTAGCTGCTTGAGCTTCAAAGATAGCTTCTTCAAATTTGTAACCTGGAGCTACAATAACATTGTATTTGGCCATTACTAAATTATCATTTGCGTTTAAATAATCTTGTGTTGCTTCACCTTCAGGTTTAACGTAGTGTACGTCAACACCTTTGTCAGCTTCATATTTTTTAATACCTTCCCAAGTTCCTTGGTTGAATGATTTATCATCAATAGTACCTGAATCCGTCATCATTCCGATACGAATTTTTGTTTCAGCTGGTTTTTCACTTGGTGTTTCAGTTTGTGTTTCATTTGTTGATGGTTGCTCAGTTTTTGGTTCTTCTGATCCACATGCAACTAATGCAACAACGGCAAACATTGCCACAGTAAACATAGAAATAAATTTTTTCATTGTATGGCCTCCTCATTTTTTCTACGATTTTATCTTAGCAGAAATTAGAGAATATGTAAACATTTCCTTGTCGTATAAAACGCTTTTTTTGTAAAAAAAGATATATTATTTTCATAAAGTTCATTTATTTTGAACATAATAATAAATTCATATCATTTAGTTGTTTATTTGTCCATATAAACGCGAAATTATGAAGATATCTGGATTCCCTTTCGGTTACGTTCACTCTTCAATCTAACAAAAGCAATATCATCTAACTAAAAAAGATAGCGTAAACGCCTAAAACGGCTATTTATCTATCTTTTTTCACTATTTTTCCCCTACATTCTTCATTCATAGGCTGTCTAAATATGTTCTAAGTCATTGATAGTTATTTTTGTGCTAAAATTAGGTCCTTATTTGTAGGAATCATAATTTCACCATCAATTAGTTTTTGCTGAAAATGAGAAATGGTTTTAATGATTTCATCTGATAACATTGGATTTTCCAAAACTAAAGAAACACCATAATTATCCAATCCTAAAATGATTTGATTACCCGTCGAAACTTCACCCTCTATTAAAGCACTAACGACTTGATTCATTGCACTTTCTGTTTGTTTTACCGTTGAAGTTAACACTACTGAGTGATTGGTTTCGGTTAAACCTTGGTTATATAAGTCACTATTTGAATTAATAACCCATACCTCTTTATTTGCATTTGTAAAATCTTTTGCAGCCTGAACAACTTCCAACTGACGACTTCCAATCGATTCGTATACCACATCAATCCCGTTACTATACAAAGAACTTGCCACATCATATACCTGTTGACTAGAACTATCATCTTTCAAATCTAACTGGTGGACCTCTATATCTGGATTAATAGATTGGGCTCCCATTTGATAACCTGCAAAAATGGACTCTTTATTCACCTGAGCATTTTCGAGTGAAACAAAAGCTATTTCGTTCGTTTTTGATTGTGAAGCGGCTACAACACCAGCTAAAAATGCAATACTTTCATCACGATATTTTATTCCAATTACATTTGAAGCCTTAATAAAATGATCTACCGTCACGAATGACACTTCTGGATAATTTGATATTATGGTTTCCATTGCTTCCTGTGCCCTTTGATTTGGAATAATTACAATTTGTGATCCTTTTGCTATCAATTGATTCACACTAGTCAAATAACTACTTACAGCTGAAGTCTCTGGCGTTTCCACATTAATTTTCACTGAATCATATGTTTCGGTTACGGTGTCACTTATGGATGCAATTAATTCTGCATTATAGTCTTGATACACATCATTCACTACACCAACTGTTATTTCTTTTGCTATGTTAATTCGTGCTTGTGTAGGTTCTCCTCTATCAGTTAACGACAATTCTCCCTCTACTTCAATGGCAACCGGTTTAAATCCTTTGATTTTATCTATATTAGTCTCTATCACTTCAACATTTTGCACCGTCACATCCATTGGACTGCAACCACCTAAAAGTAATGTTAATAGTGTAAAGGATGTTGCAACATTTACTTTCCTCATGCAATCCCCCCCATTTTTCTTTCTTTATATGATTTTAACATACTCTATTTCACAAACAATATAATTTACATAATCAGTAAAATATATCCATATAAAATTTCTTACTCTCATGCCTTTTACTTTATACTCGCTATTATATCTTGATATTGTGCATCATTCATCAATACTTCTCGTGGCTTACTCCCCTCACTTGGTCCTATAATACCATGCGCTTCTAAATCATCAACAATTCTTGCAGCCCGATTATAACCTACTCTAAAACGCCTTTGAATTAAAGAAGCTGATGCTTTTTGAGTCTCCATAATGTAAGAAAGAACTTCTTTCATTATCGGATCTTCCAAGGCTCCCCCTTCACTATTACTTTGTTCAATATTCTCCAAGAAATCTTGCTTTATCTCATCTGGGGTCACTTGTGATTTTATGAAATTAACAATTCTAAACACCTCATCATCAGAAATAAAGGCCCCTTGCACACGTGTTGGATTGGAAGCTCCCATTGGCAAGAATAACATATCTCCTTTACCTAACAGTTTTTCGGCTCCTGTCATATCGATAATCGTTCTAGAGTCAATGGCTGATGAAACCCCAAATGCAATTCGTGATGGAATATTTGCTTTAATAACACCCGTGATTACATCAACTGAAGGACGCTGCGTTGCAATAATCAAATGAATTCCAGCTGCTCGTGCCATTTGAGTTAAGCGCATGATACACTCTTCTACTTCTTTTGAGGCAATCATCATTAAATCTGCTAACTCATCTATTATAACAACGATGAGTGGTAATTCTTGTTTCACTACCTCATTCTCTTGATTGGATTGTTTAACAAATTCATTATATCCCTCAATATTTCTTGTTCCACTCTCACTAAACAACTCGTATCTATACTCCATTTCCGCCACGACTTTTTTTAATGCTAGCGAAGCTAATCTCGCGTCCGTCACCACAGGAGCGAGAAGGTGCGGGATACCATTGTATCCATTTAATTCTACTTTTTTAGGATCTATCATTAACATCTTCACTTCATTTGGTGTTGAACGCATGATGATACTACAAATAATCGTATTGATACACACTGATTTACCCGCACCTGTTGCTCCCGCTACTAGTAAATGAGGCATTTTATTTAGCGGAGCATGGACAGTTGTTCCTGAAATATCTCGACCTAATACCATTAGTAATTTCTCAGATTGGTGTTTTTGTGGAACTTCTTTTAAGATTTCTTTAAATGTGACAAGGGATTGTTTTGGATTGGGAACCTCAATCCCAATAGCCGATTTACCTGGAATAGGTGCTTCAATTCTAATATCTTTCGCAGCAAGCGCTAAAGCAATATCATCCGTTAACCCAATAATTTTACTAACTTTAACCCCCACGCTTGGTAATATTTCAAATCGTGTCACTGCAGGTCCAATGTGTACCTCTTGAACCTTAGCTTTCACATCAAAATTCTTAAATGTATCTTCAAGTTTTCGCGCATGCGCTTTTGCACTTACAAGCATCCGTTGAGAATTATTTGTTGGCGGGTATTCATCTAGTAAATCTAATGAGGGCAAGATATATTTTGAATCATTAAATGAGGCAACCAGTGCGTGTTGTTCAATCGTCGGGGTTTGATTAATTTGCTCAATGAAATCATTAATTTTAAAGTCTTGATCCTCCGTCTCTTTTGCCTCAATCGGTTTCATTTCAATCACATCATCAACCTCTACACTGCTTGAGTTAAATTCTTTTTCATATGAAATGATTTCCATTTCAGGTTCTTGTGATTCATCTGGAATTGGAGGAGCTATTTTTTTAGCCTCCACAACTTTCTTTCTTTTGACTTTTACTTTTTCTTTTTTAGTAGATTTCATTTCCAATATTTTCGATTTAAGACCATCAGATACATCTTTAATTGTCATATTAAAAACAAGTAATGTTCCATAAATCAAAGTCAGTATTGCAATCAAATATAAGCCTAATGCAGACCCTAATGGCACAAAAATACCAAAAATAGCTGAACCTATGATTCCTCCCCCAACAGTAAAATCAGCACTCAAAATATTATTCATCCAATAATATTCCCACATCCCACCTAATAATGAAATATCATGCGCTTTAAAATAATGATACACTGGCCAATGACTGAAGGTAATCAGTGCCATGAAAATTAAATAATACCCCATTCCTCGTTTTGAAAAAAAGGTTGGTATTTTTCTTGCGAATACCATTTTAATTCCTATATAAATGAGATATAATGCAACCATCCAAAAAAATTCACCAAATATAAAAACAATCATTCTTTTAATGATTATCCCAACAATTCCTAATTGTCCTAAAACTAAAATTGAGACTAGAATTAAACCAATCCCTACTAACTCTATTGTTATGTCACTTATCTTTTTTTCATTGTTATCTTTTATACTTTTCTTTTTTGCCATAATATACTCCTTATTGTCTTCCCATACATTTTGTTTATTATCTCATATTTCTAATATAATTTCATTCCTATATTTTCATATTAAGTATAATTTTTCTATATGAATCATTCATACAAAAAAAGTACCTCGATAAGGTACTTTTTTTGTATATTAATAATAATTCCCTACTTTAGAAGCATACGACTATAGATTAAATTCCTCAACGATTGGGATAATAATTGGTTTTCGTTTCGTTTTATTAAACAATAACTTTCCAATCTTATCACGAAGTTCTTGACGTAACCCTTGCCAATTCACATATTGTTCAGTCACAAATTGTCCAATAATATTACGGACTAATTCATCTAATGCCGCATATAATTCTTCATTTCCTTTTTCATAAACAAAACCTTTACTAACAATTTGTGGTCCAGCAACAATTTGTTTAGTATGTTTATTTAAATTAGCGATGACGACAATTATTCCATCATTAGCCATTAATTGTCGGTCACGAAGCACGACACTTCCTATATCACCAACACCTAATCCATCAACTAATACTTGGTCAATTTGAATATGTTCTGTATGATTAACAAGTTCACCTTGTTGGAATTCAACAACATCACCATTATCTAAAATAATGACTTGCTCAGCATTATATCCAATTTCTTCAGCTACTTTTGCGTGTGCAATTAAGTTTCGATACTCCCCAATAACAGGCATTAAGTATTGTGGCTTAAGTAAGTTCATCATTAATTTTAAATCTTCACGACTTGCATGCGCAGATGGTAGTAAATTTTTATTTACAACCACTACTTTTGCACCTGTGCGATATAAGGTATCAATCGTTTTAGCCGCCTTAATTTCTGTCCCTGGAACAGGATGCGTCGCCACAATTACTGTATCACTTTTTTCAATATGAATTAAGCGATCGGCGTGTTTAGCCATACGAATTAATGAATTAAATGGTTCGTAACGATTTCCCGTTGCTAATACAACTAAATTTGATAAATTATTATCATTTTTTTCATCAATATAAAGTAAATTCATTAACATCCCTTTAGGAATTTTTAAATATCCCAATTTCACAGAAATATCCACAATGCGTTGCATTTTTCGTCCAATAATGGCAATTTTACGATTATATTGGATTGCTAAATCAATAACTAATTGAATACGATGTAAATCCGATGAATACAATGAAACAATAATACGACCATCCGTTTTCGAGAACGCTTCATCTAATTCATAATTTAATGAATATCCTGTACTTGTATGTCCTTGGCGCTCCGCATTTGTACTTTCAGATAATAAACACAGGACCCCTTCTTTAGAAATTTCAGCAATACGTTGGAAATTCGTTTGATAACGATCTTTGGCCGCTTGATCGAATGTGAAATCCGACGTATAGACAATAACACCGTCAGTTGTATGGATACAAACAGCGACCGAGTCAGGAATACTATGTGTCGTTCTAAAGAATGTAACTTTTAAATCACCAAAGAATAATTCATTATTTTCTCGTATTTTATATAATTTAAATGCTTTAACATCAATCCCATGTTCAACTAAAGAATCTTCCACAATAGCCATTGTTAATCGTGTCCCATAAATTGGAACATTAATTAAGTTTAACAGCTGAGGCAACGCCCCAATGTGATCTTCATGACCGTGTGAAAGAAAAATCCCCTGTACACGTGCCACATTCTCTTTTAGGTAAGTGAAATCTGGAATAACTGCATCTACACCTAATAATTCTTCGCTTGGATATTTTAACCCAGCATCTAGAACAAATATTTTTTCATTTACCTCTACTACATAAAGATTTTTACCATTTTCATCTAATCCACCTAAAGCAAATATTTTGATTTTTTGATTTCCTATTGATGACACACCATAATCGTTGCCAAAAATTATGTTTCACGCTGCTCAATCTAGACTAATTCTAGCATGACACGTTCCATAATGTTACTACTTTTTGACAACGATACACCTCCTTTATTTTTATAATTTAATCTTAAAAAGCTTGACGCTGTAACCTACGAAGGTGCTTCTTTACCTTTATAAACGGACTCTTTATCTAATAGTATGTTCGTTTTTAACTAATTTACTTTCAATACTGGTTTAATTATTTGTCTCTTCCTTCAATCATTTAAAACGTTATCTAATTTGGAAACATCATCTACAACAAACTTAAGGTTTACAAAACGTTATCTAACAGACAGAAACCATTGATTAAAATTCACTTTATTCACACGACATCCTTTGGAATAGATGGTTCATAAAATTAATTTTGAGAAGATAGGCTAATGATTTTATTTTTCACAAAAGAAATCCCCTAGTAGCTCTCTTTTTCTTTTTAGCTTTTAGACCATTATAAAGTATGTCTATAGCCTAAATAATTTAAAATATTGTTCCACTTAAAATTAGAATTAAGATTATATTGTTTGAATGAATTTAAAGGAAAAGTTTTATCTCTGTTTATATTATAGTATAAGTTAAAAGGAAAATACAACATTAATCAATAAATAATATATATTGACCCTTAATGATAATTTTTTTATGTCATTACCGACTACCCGTTCGATAGATTGTTCGAATATCACTGGCTTTATATTCACCTTTATCATTAACTATCCACCTTATTTACTCAAGAGACATAAAAAAACAATCTGTTTACAAGTAAACAGATTGTTTTTTTTATTCATCCAACAATGATTTTATTTCATCAAATAAGTCATTCGCTTCAAATTGATCCATCTCAACAAGCGGCAGCCTTAATGTTCCAACGTTCATATCCATCAAGTTTAACATTGCTTTAATTGGAATTGGATTTGTCGTTACAAATAAAGATTGATAAACCGGCGTCAACTTTTCATTTAGTGCTTCTGCTTCTTTAACTTTCCCCTCACAAAATAGGCGATAAATATCATTCATCTGTAATCCAACAACATGTGAAGCGACTGAAATGACGCCTTGTCCTCCTAATTTTAGAAGGTCCAAATAATTACTATCATCTCCAGAGTAAAGAGCAAAACTTGGTGGCATTACCTCTTTGAGTTGTTTTAATAGCGTTAAATCCCCACTTGAATCCTTGATTCCTACAATATTTTTATACTTAGCGAGTTCTTGTATGGTTTCTATGGTTAAACTAACCCCTGTTCGTGATGGAACATTATACAAAATAATGGGAAGTGTTGTCGCTTCTGCAACTGCCTTATAATGTTTTAACAAACCAATCTGATTCGGTTTATTATAATACGGGGTCACAACTAAAACACCTGCTGCCCCTACTTCTTCAGCTAACTTAATGTTATGAATCGTTGTTTTTGTATTATTAGTTCCCACACCTACGATAATAGGAATGGTTCCTTGTGTGAAATCGATTGCTGTTTCCCACACACGTAATCGTTCAAGTGCCGTTAATGTTGGTGCTTCTCCTGTTGTTCCTGTCACAACGATACTCGTTGATCCATGTTTTAACAAGTGAAGAATCAACTTTCTCATACTCGTTACATTTAATTGATTATACTCATCAAATGGTGTGACCATCGCCGTGATCACAGGTCCAAAACTATCCATATCCTTCACATCCCTCATATTAAATTATAATGTAAGAAATTCATTGCTTCGACTAACCGTGCTGCCTCAACGTAATACGTTGTTTCTCTTGGCACCCGTTGTTGATCAATCAAACTAACCCTCACATAATTAGATTCTTTTTGATAACTCACATTTAACTCGTTTAAATAGACTTCCACTAGCACTTCATCACTTTCATGTGCATACCAATAAGATCCATGTTTTTCAAGTAGTTCTGTTGTAATCGGAACTCCCACTTCATTTAACTCATATCGGGTATACCCAGACTTATTTGTTAAACTGAGTGTATTCACATCTTCTTCCACTACATACGTTCCGATATGATCAGCAGAAGTTGATCTTAAGCGTAGATTAACATGGTTTTTTTTTGCCAACTCAATCGCTTTTAAATGAATAACTTTAGCGCCTCTTGATGCTAATGCAATCAGATTATCATAGCTAATCTTTTCTAACACCCTTGCATTTTTGACTAATTTAGGATCCGCTGTCATAACGCCTTCAACATCTGAGTAAATATCAACATAGGTTGCATTTAATCCAATGCCTAAAATAACAGCAGACGTGTCACTCCCACCTCTACCAAGCGTTGTAACCATTCCATCTTCTGTTGTTCCAATAAATCCCGGAGCAACAAGAACGTCGTATGTTTCAAAATATTTAATTATATCATCAGGGATTACACGTTTAAAATTCGCGTTATTAAACATTCTATCTGTTTTTATCCCAATTTCTTTTGGAGCGAGGGCATAGGTTTGCATCCCTTGTTGTTGTAAAAAATCAGACATGACAATACTTGAAATAATCTCTCCACAAGATAATAAACGGTCACTCTCGCTTTTTGACAAATGATAGGTAACTAAGCCTTTCAACGTATCTGTTGCATACGGTTCTCCGACGCGCCCCATCGCTGACACAACAACGACGACTTTATATCCGGCACTTACTTCTCGTCTAATATGATTATAAGCAGCGAACTTACTACTTTCATCTCTTACAGATGTTCCACCAAATTTCATTACTACAATTTCCATTATCTATCACCCAGTAGTCCATGACGATGCATGTAGTATGCAATTTGAACACTATTTAGCGCCGCCCCTTTTAATATGTTATCTGCAACGATCCAGATATGAATCGTAAACTCATCATCCATATCTCTTCTAACTCTTCCGATATAAACATCATCCTTACCTCCGAGGTAATAGGGCATCGGATATTCTTGATGTGTTATATCATCCATTAAAACTAAATACGGTGTCTCTCTAAATAAGTCCATAATTTGATGACGATCCGTAATTTTTTGTTTTAATTTTACAGTCGCTGAAACACTATGTCCGTACTTAACTGGCACTCGAACACAGGTTGCGTTTACTTTTAACGTCGCATCATTTAGTATTTTCCGTGTTTCATTTATCATCTTGATTTCTTCTTTTGTATAGCCATTATCTAAAAACTTATCGATTTGTGGAATCACATTTTCTGTCATTTTGTAATGTTTCTTTTCATCTCTAACAGGTAAAATCATCGGTTGATACGTCTCCTCGATTAATTCCTTCTCAAACTCATCAATTGCCTTAGCACCTGCACCTGATATCGCTTGATAAGTTGCCACGTTGACAGAATCGATTCCAAACATATCCACTAATGGTTTTAACGCCACAACTAATTGAATCGTTGAGCAATTTGGATTTGCGATCAACCTCGTATCTTTTGTTAACATCTCAGGGTTGACCTCTGGAACAACCAGTGGAATCTCATCCTTCATTCTAAAGGCACTCGTATTATCTACAACCACAGCACCAGCAGCCACAGCTATCGGTGCGTATGTTTCAGAAACACTTCCCCCTGCACTAAATAAAGCCAAATCTATTTGGTTAAATGAATCTTTTGTTAGTTCTTCAACGGCTACCCATTCATCTCTAAATTGAAATTTTTTCCCAACAGAGCGCTTTGATGCAAGTAATCGCAATGATGCAACTGGCAGAGGATAACGTTCTAGTGTTTTTATCATGCTTCTTCCAACCTCACCAGTTGCTCCTACAATCGCAACGGCATATCCATGTTCTTGCATGATCATCTCTCCTTTTTTACATCTGTTGCAATATAATCGCGAATAAATCTAAATAGATAATACGCCGCTGTTTTAGGTGCTACGATACTTGGTAACGACCCCGCCAACTCAGCATTTATCCCTATTTTGTTAGCATATTCAAAATCCACTCCACCGGGTTTACTACTCACATCAATCACATACACTTCTTGTTTCACACTATCCAATGCTTTTTGATCAAACAATAATACAGGCACTGTATTGACAATCACATCATAGTGATGTAAATCTTCCACCATTAATCCAATATGTATCGGTGTTATTCCCATTTCAAATATTCTTGCTTCATCTTTTTTACTTCTAAATGTAACACTCACATTAGCACCTAAAGCTTTTAAATCTCTAGCAATGGTTTGACCAGTACGCCCTGCTCCAACCACTAATATTTCTGCCTGATGAATGGTTATATCTGTATTTTTTATAATGTTATAAATTACGCCCTCAGCAGTTGGAATCGAATTATAAATGGCGACTTCATCATAATCAAAAATAATTTCGCACTTCCTTGGATTAACTTTAAGCAGCTCCATTAGTTTTGGGTATTTTATTGGGGTTAGAATCGTACACGTACTAGGCAACAGTTCCATTACTTCATCTGTTAAATATAAATTCGTATTCGCAATTTTCCCTTCTCCACTTATCCCACCAAATG
>JBOFCV010000107.1:0-5356 GCA_051646305.1 Turicibacter sp. | reverse complement strand
TATTCCACTATGCCGTCAGCATCACGATGAATTACATCGGGATCCACGAGCATGGGCGCAGACGTATGGGAGCCGGTTGGTGCATGTGGTGCGGGCTATTGATTTAGCATTTGCTTTCGGTGTTTTTAGCTAATGCTGGCATGAGGAACTAACAAGTTAGCATTCATTTAATGTAGTGCTTTTGCATTAGTTAGCAAATGAAAATACATACTATGCCCTCTAAGTTTAAATGAAAGAATATGAATTTACTTGCGTGTAAATGCGCGCAGATAATTAATATTAATTATATTTTGTGTTAAACCTTGGCGTTATCTTCGGGGGTGGTGAGTGAGGCGATATGCATCAATGATGCATTGAAGGCGTTGTAAATCCGAGGAAAGCATAAAGCAGAATGTTTTAGTTTTCATGTTGTGATAACTTATTCTAAGTTTTTCACTTTATTGAGTTGGCTAACTTTTGAATAACAAAACCAAATTGTCATATTTGCTGTTGGGGCTAGTAATTGTTGCGGTAGCATTTGCGCTGGATTTGTTTTCAGCCAGCGTAACGGTGTCTTTTGTAAAGAAAAATGTTATGCAAGACAATGGCGATATCGCAACCTCAATTGAGGCTGTGTATCCTTGGTGGCATCAGGTGGTGAATCTGTTAAAAAACTTTCTTTATGGCCTATCTGCTGCTGTGCTTATAACGGTGTTTGTGGCAAATAAACTGGAAGATGCTCAGCGGCGTGAAAAAGAAAATGAGTTGAATAAATTACGTGAGCAAATAAACATTAACGTTTTTGATAGTTTATTCAAAACCATTCTCCCAGAAGAAATATTTAAGATAATAAAGCAGGAAATTATAGAAAACAAGGTGATTAGAAAGGATGCTAAATGGATACTCGACTTTAGTGAATATGCAGGAATGATAACATGCACCCAAACCACTAGATATGAACTCCATAATTTAAGTCAAGCCACTGTTGCAGACCCAATAAAACTTTTTCTTGATCCTCTTGGTGGGGAAAAGTATAAAATAATTTCAGCGCAATGCATGAATAGTGACGGTGATGTCTTAGTTAGCTATAACCCTCGCAGTCCTAATGATAGTGATAATGTAAAAGTTAAGTCAGATGGTAAAAATACTACAGTTGAATATACTGTCAGCATTCCGCCTGAAAGCTATATTGAGTATAAGACTGTTTTCGAAAAAAGGTACAAAGGAAATATTACTGACGCACAAGCGACAAAAGTTCCTGTTATTGGTGCAGATATAATAGTGAATTTCCCAGTTGGTTATGAATTTGACATCTCACCATTAATGTCTAGTGTGCCAAAGTTAATAGATGAAAGCCAAACGAGGAAGATATATAAGGTTGATGGTGGTATATTGCCTCAGCAAGGATTCATTTTCTACTTAGCTAAAAAAAGATGAAGTGTAAAGCGGTTAGTTGTAGTTCGATATTTTTGTACGCCGTAGTTTGTACTACGGCATGTCTTTAATTACAATCAATAAAATGCTTATAATTCTCACATTCGGTTTGGTTGTTTTAAATTCCTATAAATTTATCTGTCAATGATTTGTGTGATTTACTGCTATGAATCTGCATTGATTATTTAATATGCCGAATATCGGCCTCATCAATTTGCAAGTCGAGTGTCGGTGATCACCATAACTATTTACAGGTCTGTGTGAACGATATTTGCTATAAGTGATAGTTATTGCGTTTTTAGCTCTTGAGAGAGCGACGTAAATGGCACAGTTATTCTCAAATGGTTCTTTTTCATAATTCCAAAACGCCTGATCTTCTAACCCCAAAAAATATACGGAATGATATTCAAGCCCCTTACATTTATGAATATTCATTATGTGTATCGATTCTTCAGCATTGAAATTATTGACTGCTGACTTTAGTGATGTAGCTTGGTTCATTACATTTCTCAGGTGGGTTTCAAGAACGCTCCAAATTGAGTTATAATAGCTAGTTGATTTGTATTGCTTCCAGCGAGCCATTATCTTTTTTATTCCAAGGAAATTAATTGATTCTCTGATTACTTCTATCAAGTTGTCGGTAGTTATTTTTTCAGGCAATCCGTTTTTCTTCGATGTTATAAAGGAAATTATTTTTGATGTTAGCTCACCTTCTTTGTTATCACCAAATTCAACGTTATTTAAATTTAAATTCATTTCGTATAGGTCTGTCATGACTTTTGGTTCTGGGAAGGTTACTGCTTTTAAAAATAACGAAAAAATGCGACCTAAAGGCTCTTTTAAAGCATCTTGCAGATTAGTCATATCAAGATTGTTTATTCCTTCCTTGGTAAGTTGAGCACTTAAAATAGCAGTGTATTGTGTAGAATGCTGTTTGGTTAAGATACAAATATCTCCAGCGCTTACACCAGATGAAATGGTGTCTTTAATATGTTTAACGATAAAATCTGCTTCATGATACTCATCGTTGAATATATGTATTGAGCAATTTTGTGATTGATTATCAATTGGCACTATTGTCGCGTTTGAGTCTTTTATACATGATAGAATTATACTTAAAATACCCTGTATTTCATGGGATGCCCTATGGTTTTTAACTAAAAACATACTATTTGCTGAGAAGTCAGATAGAAAATCCTGAAATATATTTTTTTTGGCTCCCGCCCAAATCATAATGCTTTGATATATATCACCGACAGTAAGTAATTTTGTTTCATTGCATTGAAATAATAGTTTTATCAATTCATATTGTTCATCAGTAGTATCTTGAAACTCGTCTACAAAAACATGGCTATAAGTAAGTTGAAAAATTTTTCGTATATCATCCCTTTCTTTTAGTATTCTTATGGACATTGCTAATAGCTTATCCATTAATATTTTATTGCGTCCGTTTGCTTCACTGCTTTTAAATACAATGTCATAGTTGTTTTCCGGTCTTTCATTTTCAGGTAAGACGTTTCTAAAACGGTCAACGATACTCTTACTAAATGCATGGAAGGTAAAAGAATCGAATCGGGATGCCTTATGTCCACATCGTTTATTTATTCTTTCTTTTATATTAATCTGAGCTTCGACTTTGAATGTCAGTGATAGTATTCGCCTAGGCCATGTGCATTTATTTGTAAAAAATAAATAGCTGGCTTTTTGTGCTAAAAGCTCGGTTTTACCTGCTCCAGCACCAGCTAGAACAGCTACAGATTGATCGCATTTAATAATATCCATCAATTCAGATGTAGCTTCAATTCCTTCAGAAGGACTCCATTCAATCATCACTCTACAACCTTTGCACTCAGTTCATTAACTCTATTTATTAATTTTCGTAACTCATTTGGTAATTTGTCATGTATTTCTTCGCAGGTATATTTTTTCTCGATTTTTGTAAACATTCTTAAATGAGAGGCTGGCTTACTTTTATTAGATAAGAATCGGTAACGATACCATAGGAAATTACGCTCCCAGTCATCTCCAAAATCAAAACGCTTTCCTGCGTTGCCTTTTTTCAATACTGCTTTAATTAATGCGCTTTCTCGCTTAAGCGGATCATCCTCCTCCTCATCAACTTTACCTTCACAGGGGCCTCGTTCACCATATGAGCTATCTTTTTCGCAAAAAATATCTGGGAATGCACAAATCATTGAGTAATCTATGTCAAGAGGGCTTGAGAAGAAAACATTACATAACTCTAACTCTTGAATGATGTTCTTTATTTCACCACTTTCATATTTTATCTCGAACTGCGTAGGGTCTGTTTTCAAAGACCAGTCGGGAATTAAATTAATAATGCTATTGTTGATATAGGGACTACTATTGTTACCATTCTGTATTAGTTGCTCAACTGCATATTTAATCCTGCCATATCCGCCTCCATTTCTATCAATATCAAAATCCAGTAAGGTTATAAATGGTATTTTGAGGTTATTAAGTAGTCGCCAAAAGTGATTTACATGTCTCCCACCTAATGGGACAATAGAAATTGAGTGTGCATCCGCATCTTGACTGAATAAGTCTAATAATCTAGATAGTATGACTTGTTCACTATCGCCCTCCCCAAGTATGACAAGCTTCGAAAAGTAAATTTCTGGATAGGCTTTTAGAGCCTCATTTATATATTTTGCCTGTTCGTCTCGATCTTCTGGTAATAATAGCGATTGTATGTGAGTACTCTTATTTTCATGATCTAAACGGAAGTGACGTATTTGTTTTGGTTCAATTCTTCCGACAAGAGATGCTGAGTGAGTTGAAACAACTGATTGACATAAATCACTGGAGCCATATTCCTTGATAAGTTTAAGAATACGACCTAGATAATGTGGAGATAGATGATTTTCAGGTTCTTCTAATGCGATTAAACTATAAATTGGCAACTTCATCTTGTCGCAATCAAAGTTAGTTTCTTGACCATTAGCTATGGCGTATCGAGAGGACTTATCTATGTCAAATAATGCTTTTGTCAGTGCAAAATAAACGAGAGATTTTTGCCCGTCACTTAGTCTACTTGTGTCAACTTTATTTCCTGTGGCATCAGGCATAAATTGTAGCTGTATTAGTCTTAATATCTCATCTATGTCCCCAATGGGAAAACTAAGGCCAGCGTTATTTAAATGTTGACCTTTGTATATTGTATTCCAATTAGTATTTATTGCGTTTGTTATCTGAGAAAGTGCGTTGTTTTCTGATGCCAGCCTGTTTAATTCAGTTGCTCTGTCTGTAAAAGCACCCAGTTCAGGTTCCGACCACTTTATTGCTTTCAGTAGTCGACCTAAAATGGCTTTTGATGAGTATTTAAGCTGAGCTAGAGGATCTCTATTTGCTGGGATGTAATTGACCTGAATTGAGTTTCTTTGTGTTGCGGTTAGTCTATGTTTATTAGTTTCATCTGGAAAATCCATGTCTCCATCAATAATCCATATATTTTCATCAACATCACCTAGTGGATTGTAATCAAAATTTACACTTGCCTCTAATCTAACTCTGAATATAACAGCTCCATCACTTCTTGAAACTGTTAGCCCATTAATTAAAGTTGGTATTGAAGGTGCATTGTCATTGTTTGACATGGTAAACCATGCTTCGATAAATAAACTTCTTGGGGTGTTTTTATCGGTGTCTTCTTTTAAATGGAAGTCAGTTGCACTAATACCTCGTAAAGAGTGATCAATTGAAAATAACTTATTTAGAGCTTCGAGAGCTGTACTTTTACCCGTTCCATTATGGCCAATAAATGCAGTAACGTCAGGTTCAAAGTTAATGGTTTGCGGATGTTCCGTGGAAATGCTTTTGTAGCCAGATATTATTATTTTTTCCAGTAACATAAATATCCTTAAGTGATAACTGTAACGGTATTGTTTTTATGTTTCGTGTATTGTTATGGGAATTAACTTTT
>JBOFCV010000054.1:0-4684 GCA_051646305.1 Turicibacter sp. | reverse complement strand
AGAGAAAACTAATTTGAGTACACACACGATAAGGTTTTATGAAAAAGAAGGTTTACTACCGTCTGTGCACCGTAATGAACTTGGCAATCGCTCGTTTACGGATACGGATTTGGAGTGGCTTAGTTTGATTGACTGCTTTAAAAATACGGGAATGCATTTGAAGGAAATTAAGCATTATATTGATTTATATAACGAAGGACCCCAAACGTTTGAGGCTCGTAAAGACATCTTATTTGCGCATCGCGAAGCTGTCTTAGCGCAACAACGTGCCTTAGAAAAAAATCTCATTAAAATAAATAGTAAAATTGAGTATTATCAGAACAATACTGAAATTCATTCAGAACTTAAAAAAAGCTAAAATGTTGCCATTTTAGCTTTTTTTATTTAGTTAATCAAACCGTCTATCACTTGTTCAAAATTATCTTTTGCATCGCTAAACATATCGAATATTTCCAATGCTTTCGTCGTATTTAATGTTGCATTTCCATATTGACTATATGGTCCTATAGCATCACTATCACAAGTTAATTTAGCTTCTTTTTGTGTTTTATTTTCTATGATATTTATAATCTCTTTTACTGTTATATCGCCATGACTAGCTGCATTAATTGGGCCTACAAAATTTGAACTAATCAATTCACTGATAAACATTCCTGCTTCATCTTCTGTAATAAAACTCATGGGTTCTTCCTGGTCCAAAGCCACAAATTCCTTCTCGTTGCACACCTGTTCAACATAAAAAGCAAGCCTTTTTGTATAATCATTCTCGCCAATCACCACTGGGAATCTGATTGCAATCGTTGGAATTTCATATTCTTGATACGCGATTGCTTCAACGAGCCTTTTACCTTCTCCATAACTAAAATCGTCTCGATTTCCATATTTAATCTCATACGTATATGGATTAAAATCTTCCTCTACTAAGTTCAATCCTTTTTCATATACAGCTAGCGATGAAGTCACGATATACTTCCCAATTCTATTTCCCATTATTTCAAAAAAAGTCTTAATATCGTTCGGTGCATAACAAATATTATCAAATACCACATCAAAACTTTTATCTTTCAACGCCTCTTTTAAAGCCAACGCATCTGTACGATCCACATTAATGCGATTCACACACGTCAAAAAATCATCTTTTAAAATACCTCTCGTCACAATAGTCACATCATATCCTTTATCAATCATACACTGCACAGCTTTCTTTCCAAAAAATCGCGTTCCACCTAGTACAAGTATCCTCATCTTAAATCCCCCTATTATTGGTAATCTTTGTTTTATTATACTATATAAGCAATGAAATTTTCTGATGACTATCTTTATTTTTAAAATAACCATTTTGTAATCAACCTTAAAGATAATAAACTCTGATATAATTATTTTTCATAACTACGATATAACTATAAGTCCAAAAGGAGAGCTGCTATGGAAAAGTATACAAAAGAAGATTTGAATGAAGCGCACAACGTTATCTCTTCAATCATCAGTAACTGTGAAAAAATGCAACCCAAATTTTTAGAAGGTACCTCTCAACATAGCCTCCTTAAGAACCGAATAAAAGCAATGTATATTTCAAAGACATTGCTCACAAAAAGTGAAATTGTGGATAACTATACAACGGACGAATTAATACAAGCCTTACCGCCAGTCACTTCAATTATTAGCAAATGTGAAAAAACACAACTTAAATTTGCAGAGGGGAACGGTCATCACACGCGCCTTAAAAATATGATAACCGCAATGAATATCTCAAAAAAACTGATAACAGATGAAATTAGTCAAAGAGAAACATTTTATATTGCAGAGTCAGAACTGTTTGGATAATATTATAAGTAAATAGGGGTGTAATAGAGCAATTATTTAAAAATGCTTCTATTATAGTGAATATAAAATATTTCATATAAGGAGATTACGGGGAATATGCGATTAGAAGCGAATGAAATAATAATTAGAGATTTTGAAAGAACTGATGCGAAGAATCTTTATAAAATTGTTAGAGAACATAATATTTTAAGATTTATGCCCGATTGGTCAGAACTTGGGGATTCACCACAATCATATTTTGAATATATTGACTGGCAACAAACACAAAAAGATTCAACTGATATCTATGAGAATAAACGATATGTTATTGCATTAGCTGATACAAATGAAATGATTGGTATGGTAGGCGTTGGCCTTGAAGATACGTTGAATGAAGTTGAAATAGCCTATTTCATGTCAGAAAAACATCAAAGAAAAGGATATACTGTAGCCGCAGTAAATGAATTAGTAAATTGGTGTTTTAATGTCTCTACAATAAACTATCTTATCTTAACTATTGATTGTGCTAACTTATCATCATGTAATCTTGCTCAAAAATGTGGGTTTGAATTATTTGAAAAAAGAACACCAATGAGTCATAAACAACCTAATATGGAAAGCAATAGTTATTTTTATTATCGCAAATATCGATAAACTCCAATTTATCGAATAAGTTAACTTTAAATATTAAGTAAAAAAGTCCACCTATAAATTTGTTGGACTTTTTTACTATCACCTACACTGTGCAACTATAGATAAAAAATTAGTTCTAACATTTATATTTAGATTACTCGTATTTTTATAATCTCTACCCTCGAAAAAAAGGACACCCCTCATTTTGAAATCAAAATGGGAGGTGTCCTTTTTAAAATACTTAATCAACCTGACTTAAAAATTCCCTAATCGCTTCTTTATACAGCTCCTTATTCTTCACCGATGATTCCATATGATCTGCACCTTCAACTAGATACAGTCTATCTTTTGGATCATTTTTCAGGCGATACATCTCTTCGGCCATATATGAGGGCACAATACTGTCCGCCGTTCCATGAATAAATAGCGTCGGAACATCACTGTTAACAATCACATCACTTGGCGAAATCTCATTTAAATCAAACTCATAGGTGCGATTAACCTTAGCTTGCACTAAATCATATAACGGCCAAAATGGGATATTTGCCTGTCCAAACTGAAACTTAATCGCCTCTCGTGCCGTTGTATAGCCACAATCTTCAATCACAAATTTAACTTCATCCTCATGATGCCCCCCATACGCTAACACCGTTGCCGCTCCCATCGATTGCCCATGTAAGCCAATATAAGCATCCTCACCCACTCTATCCTTTACAAAATCTACCCACTGACCCATATCTTTTTCTTCATAATAGGAATACGAAGCAAAATCCCCTTCACTCTCCCCATGACTTCTCATATCCACAAGCAACACATTATAACCCTCTTCAAAAAATACATCCGTATATTGATACGTCACAAAATGATTGGCCGTGTACCCATGATTAATGATAACAACCTTATCAGAATCCGGAAAAACCTCATGATAATACCCCGTTAAATTCAACCCATCTTCACTCTTAATCGTCACTTTTTCCACAGGAATATCTTGATAATTTCTGTAATCCGTCTCAAAGTTATCCCACAATTCCTCAAGCATCGACGTAGCATCTTTTCGATCTGACATTAAAATCGTTTTAACCCCAAAATCAACTGCAAACTTTGTGATAAGCGTTAGCACGCAAACAACGATTATCCCTATCATTAATATTTTTTTCTTCATCTCTATCGCTCCTACTACGTGGCCCACCACTCCATAACATTTGATCTGAACCCACATCTATCTTTTCTAGTTTATAAGCTTTTAAAAGACTTCAATCTTTCATTGATAAGTTTAACATCTTTTTGATTTTCATGCACGATAGAAAAAAGACAAATCGCATAGATCAATAAATATACTGCAATAAAAATAGCTTGTATTAAATAACTCATTTCAACTATCCCTAAGTCATTAATTACATTTTTTAAAACATAAAACATGACTATACAATGGATGATTCCACTTATCCAGTATGAGACTTTTTTAAAACTAAAAATTATCGTACTTGCACCTATAAGAAAGCCACATCCAACAAGTGTTATCAGTAGTGAAATATCTACAGTCATTGTATTTTTTTCTGCCATCACAGCAATCCCAAACACAAGTGAGATAACTGCCACCAAACTAATTAGAGCGCCAAATAGACCCCGTTTTATCATCATTTTCACCATATTATCCACCTCATAAATTTAAAAATTTTTTAACTTTCTTTAAATAACGTCGCGATATGTATTCCTTGTCCCCATTAGTAAAATGAATCGTGATTAACCCATTCAAACTTGCCTCAAAACTTTCAACTTGAGAAAGGTTTATAATTGCTGAATTTGAAATTCGAATAAATTTTGTTTGATCTAGAATCGTTGCCTCTAGCTCATATAACCGGTATTTTATTTCATAGCAATCTTCTTTTACTTTTGCATAAACCTTCTTATTTTCTGCAAATACCACAGACACCTGATCCGCCTCAATTAAATACAATTTATCGTCTTTAATTCCTTTTAGCTGAATTTGTTTATAGCCTAATTTATTTATTATTTGCTCCACCTCATCATTTTTTGACGGAGCATGAATTTCAATTAAAATAGCCTCTAACTGCTCATTAATCTTTACCTGTATATCAACTTTCACCCGCGTCCCTCCTTGCTTATCTCTAGTATATATATATCATCAATCTCTGAATATCCTTTTACGATACTCGGTCATAAATCAGAGACAACTGGATCGTTTAACCGCCTATTCTAGTTAGTCTAAAAGGAATAAACAGGAAAG
>JBOFCV010000049.1:0-62130 GCA_051646305.1 Turicibacter sp. | reverse complement strand
ATGTTTTCTTTATCTACAAGTTGAAGAGCGTCTAAAATTCGAATGATCTCATAAATATTTCGCCCAACCTCTTTTGGATAAGTTAATATTGCCCGAATCGTACCTTTTGGACAAATGATAAAAACATTTCGGACAGTGTTAGTTGAGTTTTCGCCAAGCATTCCAAGTCGATTCGCTATTTTCCCGAGTGAGTCTGCTATGATGGGAAAAGTAATCTCAATATCAAGTGTATCTTTTATCCATTCGATCCATTTTAAATGCGAATGAACTTGTTCAACGCTTAATCCAATTAATGCGGCATTTCGCTTCTTAAATTCAGGGAGTAGAGTTTGAAACGAAACAAACTCAGTGGTACACACCGGGGTGAAATCTGCCGGGTGTGAAAATAAGACAATCCATTGTCCTTTGTAATCATCTGGAAGTTTAATGTGTCCTTGTGTAGTCTGACCATCTAATGTTGGAAATTTTGAACCTATTTGCATAATTAATCACCTCGTTTTATGATATGTATGCCTAAAAAAAGGGTGCGTTTAAAATACAAATTTATCCTCTTTTTTTTCAGACTAATGGCGTTTAATCTGAATTTTGATAAACATGAAAATATTCATGGAAAAAATTTCTTGTTAAAAAAGGCGAAAAATGTATTTACAAATGTGAGGGAATGGTTTAACATAAGTAGTGCGAAAAATAAAAAATGTCTCGGTAGCTCAGCAGGATAGAGCAACGGCCTTCTAAGCCGTCGGTCAGGGGTTCGAATCCCTTCCGGGACACCATTGTTGAATATGATAGAACTACGAAAGTAGTTCTTTTTTTTGTTTTATTTTTAAAAAGTATAAAAAAATTATTTCAAAGTTATAAATTAATAGACATAATAATGTAAAATGATATAAAGTAAATAATGATACTAAACATGAAGTGACGTTCTCGTTAGCGATAACAACGCGTCGTAATAGGAGTAAAAAAATGGCTATGATATTTGATTTTCCAACAAATTATGAAGAAAAATTATCTAAAACAGATACATATATAGATAAAGGTTATATTGATCAGGCCATTTGTTTTTTAGAAGACTTGTTAGATGAAAATTTTACAAGTCAGGCAAGGTATTTGTTTAGAAAAAAATTAATAACGTGTTATATGTTAAAAAGAGAGTATGATACTTGTGTTGATTTAGTTAATATGCTGTTGAATGATCCACTATGTGATTTAACGGTACGAGCGCACGATATATTAGTCGCAGAATTTGAATTTGGTGAAGAGCAAAAAAAGTTGACACAACAAAAACATGAAAATGATTTAGGGAGCTTGTCTGTGTACTATCGTACGTTGATTGAACTTACCTCTGAGTTGAAAGCGTATTACCAAAATTTTTGGTTTGCAGATGTGGGCAATAAGGTAATGAAGTTATGTGCGGCTCAATCTATAGAGGAAAAGTTATATATATTATCCGATTTACAAGAGGTAGAGGCTGATGCCCTAAAAGGGTGTGAAGCATTGATTTTAGACTATTTCGAACAAGAGCAACCAGCGATTACAAAAACAATATTATATAAATTACTTATTGATAGGCAGATTGAGACAACCGTAACTATCAAAAATGGTGATGAAATGAAAGTGTTAAGGACGGAGTCAGCCCGTATTCATCAACTTGAAACAGAGATAAATAAGACCTTAGTATACCTTGAGGAATGCTATGTTCTAAGTGAGGAAGAGAAAGAGTTTTTAACGCATCAACTCATCTTTTTTTATCAATATGTTTTTCCGTTTGAAAATGAAGTGAGCCCACGTGTGGGAATAAGCGAATTAATCAAACATTTAGGTTTAAAAAGTTTAGAAAAAAGTGATATACTTGATTTAAGTCTTGAAGAAATATCTATAATGAGTCATACAACTAGGAAAGTAAGTCAGTATATCCTAAGTTTGTCATCAATATTGTAGCAATTCGTTTAGGGCTATGTTATAATTTAAAAGTTGTATATAATTAAATAATATGGTTGACAGAGAGTCAACGTATGGAGGTAAACTTAAATGGCAGTTAAAGTTGAAACATTAGAAAATAACAAAGTGAAATTAACGATGACAATCTCTGCAGAGTCGTTTGATAAATCTTTAGATGCAGCATTCAAAAAAGTATCTAAAAACTTAGCAGTTCCAGGATTCCGTAAAGGGAAAATGCCTCGTCAAATGTTTGAAAAACAATACGGAGCAGAAGCTTTATTCGAAGATGCTTTAGACATCTTATTACCAAACGAATATGTTGCAGCAATCGTTGAAGCTGGAATTTCACCAGTTGCAGCTCCTGAATGGGATGTTGAACAAATTGGAAAAGGTCAAGAATTAATTATTTCAGCAACAGTTGTTGTTAAACCTGAAGTTGAATTAGGACAATATAAAGGAATCGAAGTTGAAGAATTATCAACTGAAGTTACAGCAGAAGATGTACAAAATGAATTAAACACATTATTAGAAAAACATGCTGAAATCGTTGTTAAAGACGGTGCAGTTGAAAATGGTGATACAGCTATCATCGATTATGAAGGATTTAAAGATGGTGAAGCTTTCGCGGGTGGGAAAGATGAAAATCACGCATTAGTAATTGGATCTAATCAATTTATTCCAGGATTTGAAGAACAAGTGATTGGAATGACTGCAGGAGAAGAAAAAGAAATTAATGTAACTTTCCCAGCAGAATATCATGCAGAAGAATTAGCTGGAGCACCAGTTGTGTTCAAAGTTAAATTACATGAAGTTAAAACACGTCAATTACCAACGTTAGATGATGAATTAGTATCTGATTTAGATCGTGAAGGAATTGAAACAGTTGAAGCTTTAAATGCTGATTTAGAAAAAACAATCAAAGAACGTAAAGTATCTGAAGCTCGTAATCATGTAATTGATACAGTTGTTGAAAAAGTAACTGAAAATGCGACATTCGATATTCCTGTTGAAATGATTGAAGGCGAAGTTGCTCAAATGGTTAAAGAAGCTGAACAACGTTTCCAAATGCAAGGATTTAATTTAGATTTATACTTCCAATTTACAGGGTTAGATTTAGAAGGATTTAAAGCTCAATTACGTCCAGAAGCACAAAAACGTTTAAGCTACAACTTAACTTTAGAAGCTGTTGTTAAAGCTGAAAACATTGAAGTTACTGATGAAGAATTAGAAGCTAAATTAGTAGAAATCGCAGCTGCATACGGTCGTGATCTTGAAGAGTTAAAAGCAACTCTTCCTAACTTAGATATGTTAAAAGAAGATTTAAAAGTTCAAAAAGCAGTTGATTTCATTGTTGAAAGCTCAGTTCGTAAATAATTACTTGAAGCTAATTTAACATATATTAAAATGAGGCGCGTATCATTCGTGCCTCATTTTGTTCAATTTTACGCTTTGGCAAAAAATGTCTAAAAATGACGTTAATATTTCGTGCATGACTTGAATATATATGTAGTAAATAGATAAATAATAGATTATTGTATGGAGGTGTAAGTAATGAACAACATCGATATCACGTGTTCATTCTGTGGAAAGAGCCACGATGAAGTAACTAAAATTATAGCAGGACCAGGTGTTTATATTTGTGATGAATGTATTCAAATGTGCTCTGAAATTATTGAAAATGAACAATTAGATGAGTTAAATGAAGAGTTTAGAACTTTACCAAAACCTAAAGAAATCTTTGAATTGTTAAATGATTATGTTATTGGACAAGAAGATGTAAAAAAAGTTCTGGCAGTTGCAGTCTATAATCACTACAAACGTTTGACATCTAATAATGAATCATCAGATGATGTTGAAATCTCTAAAAGTAATATTTTACTATTAGGTTCAACGGGAAGTGGTAAAACATTACTAGCTCAAACGTTAGCAAAAGTTTTAGATGTACCGTTTGCAATCGCAGATGCCACTTCTTTAACAGAAGCGGGGTATGTAGGAGAAGATGTTGAAAATATTTTACTCCGCCTCTTGCAGGCTGCAGATTTTAATGTTGAAAAAGCACAACGTGGAATTATTTATATTGATGAAATTGATAAAATTGCTCGTCGTTCAGATAATCCTTCAATTACACGTGATGTATCAGGTGAAGGGGTTCAACAAGCATTACTTAAAATTTTAGAAGGTTCAGTAGCAAATGTTCCGCCACAAGGTGGAAGAAAACACCCAAATCAAGAATTTATTCAAATAGATACGACGAATATTTTATTCATGGCTGGTGGAGCTTTTGCTGGGATTGAAGAAGTAGTTAAGCGTCGTATTGGTAAAAAAGTGATTGGTTTTGGTGCTGATTCGAAAGCGAATAACTTATCAAAAAAAGAAATTTATAGCCAAATTCAGCCGGATGACTTATTGAAGTTTGGATTAATTCCAGAATTCATCGGTCGTTTCCCGATTATTGGTGCTTTAAATCCCCTTGAAGTTGATGATTTAGTAAAGATTTTAACAGAACCTAAAAATGCATTAACAAAACAATATACGAAAATATTTAAAATGGATAACGTTGAACTTGTATTTAAAGAAGATGCTATTGAAGCAATCGCTAAAAAAGCAGTTGAACGTAAAACAGGAGCTCGTGGGCTTCGATCTATTATTGAGTCAATTATGACAGATGTCATGTTTGAAATTCCATCAACTGATAATATTAAGCAATGTATCATTACACGTGAAGTCATTGAAAATAACGAAAAACCACAATTGATTGTTGATCATGATGTGGCCTAATCAGATTTGAAAAAATGAGTGAATTTTAAATTTGGAAGCTATTTAGCTTCCTTTTCTATATTTATAGCTGAATTAGACATATTAAAATCTATACTCCTTATGATAATTTATTAAAAGAGTTGAAAAAAAAAATAAATTTGTTATATTTACATAGAGAGTCATTTCACTGAATGGGTAAAATAACAGTGAGGAATGAATTTAGTTGATGATAAAGAACTAGTGAGGTGAAAAAATGAAGATTAATATGCACGAAGTAGAAAGTTATACGTTACCGGTATTGCCTGTCAGAGGAGTGGTTCCGTTACCGAATACTGAAACTCGATTAGAAATAGGTCGTGATAGTTCAATTCAAGCACTTGAAGCTTGTGAGGCTAACGGCAATTATATGATATTACTTTCACAAAATGATCCTAAAATTGATATACCTGCTGCAGAAGATCTTCTAACTCATGGAACAATTGCAAAAGTTGTCATGAAGATTAAATTGCCTAATGGGCATTACAAAGTAAAGTTTAATTCTTTAATTAGGGTTGAAATTAAAGAATTTATTGAGACTGAACCTTTCTTTGAAGCGTTAGTGGATACACTCCCGTCGATTGCAATGGGGTCAGATGAAGAAGAAGCAATGGTTCGACTTATTATGAATGAGGTGGATGAATTTGGGAATTTATTATTCCCACACTCGCACGAAGTAGGACCTATGCTACAATTAGCTGTGACGGGAGAAAAAGTAAGTGATATTGCTGCATTTTATCTAAAAATTTCTGAAGTAGACAAGGTTAAATACCTTAAGACAACAAATGTCCAAGAGCGTTTGAAATATTTGTTAACTGATTTTGAGAAAGAAAAGCAGATGAGTCAGTTGGAAATGTTAATTAATCAAGAAGTAAAGAAATCAGTTGATGAGCATCAAAAAGAGTTCTATCTTCGTGAAAAAATTAAAGCCATTCAAAAAGAGTTAGGCGATGACTATTCAAAAGAATCAGTAGGACAAGAGTTCCGAGAAAAAATTGAGACATTAGAAATGCCGGCAGCTGTTAAGCAAAAGGCGTTAGATGAGCTAAAACGTTTTGAGATGCTACCGTCTAATTCGAGTGAATCTGGTGTAGTAAGGTCTTATATTGAATGGATTGTATCGCTACCGTGGTCTGAGAAGACTGATGATAATACAGATATTTTAAATGCGGAGAGTGTTCTTAATAAACATCATTTTGGACTTGAAAAAGTAAAAGAAAGAATTTTGGAATATCTTGCAGTTAAAGCGATGACAGGGAAAAATCCATCAACAATCTTATGTTTAGTTGGACCTCCTGGTGTAGGGAAGACATCTCTTGCTGCCTCGATCGCAGAAGCTTTAGGGAGAAACTTTGTTAAAGTTTCACTAGGTGGTGTGAAAGATGAGTCTGAAATTCGTGGTCATCGTCGTACGTATCTAGGGGCTTTACCAGGAAGAATGATTCAATCAATGAAAAAAGCAGGGACAGTCAATCCAGTCTTTTTATTAGATGAAATTGATAAAATGTCTAGTGATTATAAGGGTGATCCAGCTTCTGCTATGTTAGAAGTCTTAGATCCTGAACAAAATAATCATTTTAGTGATCATTATTTAGAAGAGTCATATGATCTTTCAAATGTACTATTCATTGCAACAGCTAATTATTTAGAAAATATTCCAGCTCCGTTAAGAGATCGAATGGATATTGTAGATGTTAGTAGCTATACAGAACAAGAGAAAGTAGAAATAGGTTCGACTTACTTAGTCTCACGCCAACTTTCAGCGCACGGATTGACGCCTGAACAAGTTGTCTTTGAAGAGGGTAGTATTTTAGAATTAATACAATATTACACACGTGAAGCAGGTGTTAGACAACTCGAACGTGAAATTGGCTCACTATGCCGAAAAGCTACACGTAAAATTTTATCTCAAAAAATTGAATCTGTTCATATAGATTCACAAACATTAATTGAACTATTAGGTAAACATAAGTTTAAACATGGTGTTATTGATGACCAAGATCAAATTGGTGTTGTAACAGGGCTAGCCTACACACAATATGGTGGTGATATTTTACCGGTTGAAGTCACTTATTATAAAGGGACAGGTAAGATGGTTCTAACGGGCAAATTAGGTGATGTAATGAAGGAATCTGGCGCTGCCGCTATTAGTTATGTTAAGGCCAATGCAGATAAGTTAGGTATCGATCCAAGTTTATTCAAAGAGAATGACTTACATATTCATGTCCCAGAAGGGGCTATTCCAAAAGATGGTCCATCTGCAGGTGTGACGATGATAACAGCTCTTGTATCGGCATTAGCGAATAAACCTGTTAAACATGAAGTTGGGATGACAGGTGAAATTACATTAAGAGGAAGAGTTCTTCCGATTGGTGGGTTAAAAGAAAAGTCTATTGCTGCTCATCGAGCGGGTATTAAAATGATTATTATGCCAAAAGATAATGAAAAAGATTTAGATGAAATTCCAGCAAGTGTTAAAAAGGATATTACATTTGTTCCAGTAGCGGATGTAGCTGACGTTTTAAAGCATGCATTACGATAAGGTGTTGATACTATGATAATAACAAAAGCAGAATACATAAAAGGTGCAACTGCACCAGAGCATTATCCAACAACTGAATTACCAGAAATGATTTTTGCAGGACGTTCAAATGTTGGGAAATCTTCATTTATTAACTCACTAACAAATAGAAAACATTTGGCACGTATCTCAGGACGTCCTGGAAAAACTCAAACATTAAATTTTTATAATATTAATGATATGATGCATTTAGTCGATGTTCCTGGGTATGGATATGCTAAAGTTAACAAAACGATTAGAGAATCATTCGGAGCCATGATTGAAAGATATCTAGTAGAGCGTGATGAATTAATTTTAGGCGTTTTACTTGTTGATTACCGACATAAACCAACAGCTGATGATATTGCCATGTATGGATTATATAAATACTATGAAATACCAGTTGTTGTCATTGGCACAAAAAAAGATAAGGTAAATCGTAGTCAACATAAGAAACAAGAAAAATTAATCAAAGAAACCCTTCAATTAGATGGAGGCGATCTGTTCCTTGCTTATTCATCTGAAACTCACGATGGACGTGAAGAAGTTTGGGAGATTTTCTCTGATTTAATTCAACAATATAACCAAATTATTTCTGAGTAATCATACCGTTACTCCTGAAGCCTATCAAAAAAAGATCCTGCGGGATCTTTTTTTGATAGGCTTCAGGAGGGGTGGGGAATTGAATTAAATTATGGGCATTTCTTTGGGCTAGAATGACTATGCCTCATCCATGGTAATAAATTGAAAAAGAAATGATAGAAGAAAGAGGATATAGTAATAATTAAGGATAGAAAAAATAGTTTTCTTTTCTAACGACTCAATCACTATTTTATGGAAACGAAACAATTGTTCATTCCGATAAAAATTAAAATAAATGAATGGTTTGTTGGCTAGTAGTGAATATAAAATAAGATAATTTTAAACAATATTTTCAAATAAAAGCATATATACATTGATTAATGAAAATAATAATATGCATCACAGGTCATTATTATGATAAATATTTAAAAATAGGATAAAAAATATTTTAAAACAGTTAGATATACGGTATAATTAGTGGTGAAAAGTGGATATAAATACCTATAAAGTGGTGAAAAGTGGTGAGAATAAATGTTCATTGGTGAATTTCATCATAGTGTAGATATAAAAGGGCGAATGATTATACCTTCACGATTTAGAGAGTTGTTAGGTGAAAAGTGCGTTATTACAAGAGGAATTGACCAATGTTTATTTATCTATCCACTGTGTGAATGGGAAAAGTTATTAAATAAAATAAACTCCTTACCCGTTAATCGAAAAGATGCTAGACAATTCGCTAGATTTTTCTTATCTGGTGCAACAGAATGTGAATTTGATAAGCAGGGAAGAATAAACATTTCTACACCACTCCAAGGGTATGCTCAACTTGAAAAAGAATGTGTGATTGTTGGAATTTCAAACCGAATTGAAATTTGGGATAAAGCACATTGGGACGACTATTTTAAAATGTCTGAAGATGTAATTTCAGATATAGCAGAAAATATAGGATTTGATTTATAGGAGGATTCAACTATGTTTAACCACTACTCAGTATTACTTCGTGAATCAATTGAAAATCTAGACATAAAAGAGGATGGAATTTATGTAGACTGCACCTTAGGTGGTGGAGGTCATAGTAGTGAAATCCTAAAAAGATTAACAACAGGTCACTTGTATTCATTTGACCAAGATACAGTTGCAATTGAATCAGCGAGAAATAGATTAAGTGAAATTGGAGACAACTTTACGATTATTAAAAGTAACTTTGTTCATTTAAAAGAGGAACTAAACCAAAGAGGTGTTACTGGGATTGATGGGATTATCTTTGATTTAGGTGTCTCATCACCGCAGTTTGATACGCCCGAACGTGGATTTAGTTATAACCATGATGCAAAATTGGATATGAGAATGGACCAAGATGCCCAACTATCTGCTTATGAAATCGTAAATGAATGGGAATATAAAAACATTGAGTTTGCTTTGCGCGTGTATAGTGATGAAAAATTTTCGAAACAAATTGCACGTACGATTGAAAGAACTCGTGAGAAACAACCGATTGAAACAACATTTGATTTAGTTGAAATTGTAAAAACCGCAATTCCAGCTCCAGCAAGAAGAAAGGGTGGGCATCCAGCAAAACGAACATTCCAAGCTTTACGAATTGCAGTGAATGATGAATTAAAAGTGTTTGAATACGCATTGAAAGATGCAATGGATATGTTGAATGTAAATGGACGGGTTGCGGTTATTACATTCCACTCATTAGAAGATCGAATTTGTAAGCATATGTATAAAGAACGCAGTGAAGTGAAAGATCTTCCAAGAGGATTACCTGTCATTCCAGTTGAATATCAACCAGAATTTAATTTAATTACAAGAAAACCAATTATCGCAGATGATGTGGAATTAGAAGAAAATAATAGATCGCATTCAGCAAAACTAAGGGTTGCTGTTAAGATGAAATAAGGGGGATACTTTAAAGTGAATACTGCAATAAAAAGGGTAGAGCAGGTAGAAATAAAACAAACAGCCAGAGTTTTAACAAAAACAAGAATAGTTAAGAAGAAAAAAGGGTTATATTCTTTTGGTAACTTAGCAGTAGCAACATGTTTGGGTATCTTTATAATTGTAGTGGGGCAATTATACTTGGATGCAAAAATTAATAAAATTCATTATACAACTGAAAATATTAAGTTAAATATAGGATCACAAACAGTGATGAATGAAGAGTTGTATTCTAAAATTGCAGAGTTATCAACGTATACACGTGCAATGGAAATTGCTAAGAAAAATGGTCTTTCAACATATGGTAATACTATTTATATTGGAGAGTAATAAGATTTTAATGGTAAGGTGATTTAACTTTTTCTGGTTAAGTCAAGTGTAAGGGTGGATGGATATGAAACAAAATAAAAGATTAAATAATACAGGAAGAGTGATGTTGATGGTAGTAACAGCACTCTTCTTCTTATTTTTTATTGGAATTGCTTATTTATTTATTGATATAGCTGTAACTGGTGAAAAAAAAGGAAATGATTTAAATCAGTATGCATTGAATGTATATTTGGTAGAGGATATTGTTCAAGGTAAAAGAGGAACGATATATGATCGCGTAGGAAATCCCTTAGCAGAGCAATTAACATCATACACAATTTATGCTAATTTATTTGAGGGGTATGGCGATATAGTTGAGGATCCTCTGATTACAGCACAGCAACTGAGTACGGTTATAGATATACCTGTAGAAAAGTTAGTTGACATATTGACGCAAGAAGGAAAAAAACAAGTTGAGTTTGGTAGCGCGGGACGACAGTTAACCTATTTAGAAAAAGAAAAAATAGATGAAATGGAGCTAAGTGGTATTAAATTTAACGAAAATGTTAAACGATTTTATCCGAATGGCGTTTTTGCATCACACACATTAGGATACACAAAGTGGTATGAGGATAAGCGGACCTTAGTAGGTGAAATGGGATTAGAGATGTATTTTGACGAATTCCTTGCGGGGAAAAATGGAAGGGTTCAATATTTAAAAGATAAAAAAGGATATGTTCAACCGAATAAAGAAGAGTTTGTCATTGAACAAGTTGCTGATGGGTTTGATATCTACTTAACATTAGATTCAACGATTCAAACTTTTTTAGAGGAGGCAATGGATCAAGTCCAAGAACAGGCAAACCCTAAAAGTATGGTGGCAGTTGTAGCAAATCCTAAAACTGGAGAACTAATGGGAATAGGAAATCGAGGAAGTTTTGATCCGAATTTAAGAAATATTGAAAATTACAATAACCCAATTATATCTGAGCCCTTTGAACCTGGATCGACTATGAAAATATATACATATGCCGCAGCAATAAATGAAGGAAAATATAATGGGGGGCAATACTTTAAATCAGGTTCAAGGCTTGTCAATGGGGCAACGATTCGGGATTACAATCAAACTTGGGGAACAATAACGTATAATGAGGGCTTCTATCGTTCATCAAACACAGCCATTATCGATATTTTAACAAATGAAATTACACCAGAAACAAATATTGAATATTTTGAAAAATTTGGCTTCGGTAGCATTGTAGGTCTTCCTATTCCAGATGAATATTCAGGAACAATGCCAACAGATTGGGATATTACACAAAAGTTAACTGCTGGATTTGGACAAGGGATTTTAACAACACCTGTTCAGCATATTCAGGCTATTAGTGCCATTTTAAATGAGGGAAAATTAATAAAACCTCAATTAATAGAAAAAGTGTATGATCCAAATAAAAAAGAAATGATTTATCAAGTTCAAACGGAGATTGTTGGCAATCCTATAACAACTCAAACGGCTCAAACAGTGAAAGACCTAATGGTCTCTGTTGTGGAACATGAGACAGGATCTGGTAAAGCATATCAATTAAATAATTTTACAAGTGGAGGTAAAACAGGAACGGCCCAAATTGCAGGCCCAAATGGGTATTTAAGTGGTTCTAATGACTATGTATATAGTTATATTGGTTTTGCCCCAGTTGAAGATCCACAACTGGTCATGTACATTGCCATGACTCAACCAGAAACAGGCGGTCATGATATGTTAGGTCAAATATATAAATATGTTATGCAAAATGGGTTAATCTACTTAGGTGCTGAAAAAACACCGATATCAAATGTTGAAGATAGTTATCAAAAAGTAGAAATAAAAAAATACATCAATAAAACGATAGGTGAGGTTGAGGAAGAACTGATTAGTCTTAACTTACAACCTATTATTATAGGAAGTGGCTCAAAAGTTTTTGCGCAATCGCCATCTTCTGGAACGATAGTACTTGAAGGGAGTAAAGTATTTGTTCAAAGTAGTAGTGAATTTGTAATGCCTGATTTTACGAATTGGACAAAAGATGAGATTGTTTCCTTTGCTTCTTTAACTGGAATAGACGTGACATATCAAGGTGAAGGCCGTGTGACTGGACAATCCATTATGCCAGGAGAATCTGCCTCAAAAGGGTCATCTATTCAGCTTGAATTAGCTTTGTTCTCGGTAGATGTTGACCAACCAGTAGATGAGGAATTAGAATCAGAGATAGAAAATCCTATTCTTGAAGAACCTACGATAGAAGTCATACCAGATGAAGAATCCGAAATATTAGAATAATCGTCTAAAAAGACACCTGGAAAATTAATTTCCAGGTGTCTTTTTTTTACCCTTTTAATAGATTAAGCTTGGTGACTATGTGAATCAATTAAAAGATATTTATTACTTTATGAATAAAATGAGTTTGTTTGTGTAGACATATGGACCGAATATATTACGAGTTTCTACAAGAATGACTTTAATCGATGAAAAAATGAGGATCATAAAAAAAATATCCAATATTTCAAGGCGGTATCGGCTATGTTTATGTATTTCCACGGTGGTTAGCTCATATAGTTATTATGGATATTTATAATGAAAGTAGATAATTATTATAAGCATGAGGGGGGAAAGATATGAAGCAATCAGTCACAATACAACGTCGATTAATGATCTTACTATCCATCGTTTCTATTTATTTTTTAGCCTTGTTTATTAGACTTGGATATTTGCAGATTTTCAGTTCTGAGACGTTAGTTGATCGTGCAGAATCTTTATGGTCTAGAAATTTACCAATAGAGGGACAACGTGGATTAATTTATGATAGAAATCATGAAATAATTGTGGATAATGTCGTGGCACCATCAGTTATTGTTATCCCAAGACAAGTAACTGATATAGACAAAACGTCACAAGTTTTAGCAGATGTCTTAGAGGTAAGTGTAGAGGAAGCAAAAAAACATGTGACAAAAAAAGTTTCGATTGAACGAATTCAACCAGAGGGAAGAAAACTATCACTTGAGCAAGTAAAAGCTATCCAAGAAGCAAATTTAGATGGGGTTTACTTGGTGAATGATGTAAAGCGAGATTATCCTTATGGAAGTTTACTGGCGCATACCATTGGATTTACAGGAATTGATAATCAAGGAATTACAGGACTAGAGTACGTGTATAACGATTATTTGATGGGGAACTCGGGGGTTTGGCAGTATTTCTCTGATGCAAAAGGTAATCCATTACCTCAGTACTCAGATATCTATTCAAATGCGTCAAGAGGATTGGATATTGAATTAACAGTTGATTTACATCTTCAACAAATTCTTGAGCGTGAATTTGATAATGCGGTCGCGAAATATAGCCCTGATCAAATGATCGGGATTATTATGAATCCTAAAACAGGTGAAATACTTGCCTTATCTTCAAGGCCAACATATGAACCTGAAAATTATCAAGATTATAGTCAAGAGATTTACAATAGAAATTTACCCATTTGGTCTAGTTACGAGCCAGGATCAACTTTTAAAATTGTAACTTATGCGGCTGCCCTTGAAGAAGGTGTGATGACACTAGAGGATCCATTTTTTGATCCAGGGTATGCCATTGTGGATGGTGTTAGAATTCGTGACTGGAAAGCTGGTGGACATGGGAGTCAAACTATGCTCGAAGTTATTATGAATTCATGTAACCCGGGATTTATTGAACTTGGGATGCGATTAGGTAAGGAAAAGTTATTTGATTATATTCGTGCCTTTGGTTTTAATGAAAAAACAGGTGTTGATATGTTGGGTGAATCGCAAGGGATAATTTTTAATCCTGATAAGATAGGGAATGTTGAACTAGCTACCTCAGCGTTTGGGCAAGGGAATTCGGTGACACCAATTCAACTTGTTACCGCGGTTAGTGCAGCAGTAAATGGTGGAAATCTAATGCAACCTCATATTGTGAAACGAATGATTCATCCGTATACAAATGAAATTCTTTATGAACGTGAACCTTTGATTAAACGCCAAGTCATTTCTGAAGAAACATCTGAAACAATGAGATATGCATTGGAAATGGTAGGTTCAAAAGGAAGTGGTAAAGGATCTTATATTGATGGTTACCGTGTGGGGGGGAAAACCGGGACAGCTCAAAAAGCAAAAGATGGAGCTTACATTAGTGGCGAGTACATTTTGTCCTTTGTTGGAATTGCACCGATGAATGATCCTGAGTTAGTGGTATATGTAGCCATTGATAATCCGAAAAATACGATTCAATACGGTGGGGTTGTTGCTGCACCAATTGTTCGATCTATTTTGGCAGAAGCCCTTCCTTACATGGGTGTAAAACCTCAAACAGAACAAATAGAGAAAGAATACCTTTGGACGGATACTAAATATGTAACAGTAGCCGATTTTGTGGGGAAAACAAAAAAAGAAATTCAACATTCAGAATTGTACAAAATAGAGTATTATGGGACAGGTTCAAAGGTCATCTCACAGGCTCCGGCAGCGTTTTCAAGAACGATTGAGGGGGGAACTGTGCGACTATACTTAGATGATGAGTAAGAAAAAGGGAGTGTGTAAAATGAAGTTGAAAGAACTGAGTTCATTGTTAGGTTTTGAATCCCAAGATGAAGATCAAGAGATTACTAAAATAGTTTACGATTCACGTCAAGTGATTGCAGGAAGTGTGTTTTTTGCATGTACGGGCGTGGATCAGGATGGATATATGTACGTTAATGACGCGTTTAACAAAGGTGCAATTGCCGTTATTGGAGAGAAGGTCTATAAAGGGAAAGGAAATTATATAAGAGTTCCTAACGCTAAAAAAGCCCTTGCTGTTATCTCAGCTCATTATTATCACAAGCCTTCTAAGTATTTAAATCTGGTTGGTGTTATTGGAACGAATGGGAAAACAACCATAACGTATTTAATACAACATGTATTTGAATGTTTAGGAATAGATACAGGGTTAATTGGAACAAATGGTTCTTGGGTTGGTAAAAAGAAAAAAGCAACACACACTACTCCATTGAGTACAGATTTAAATGAGTTGTTGAAGGAGTGTGTTGAACATAATTTGACACATGTTATTATGGAAGTTTCTTCACATGGTATAAAGGAAAATCGGATTGATCAAATTCACTTTAATCGACTTATTTTCACAAACATCACCCCAGAACATTTAGATTATCATAAAACTTTTGAAGATTATTTGTTTACAAAGATGAGGCCGTTTAATCAGTTTGATGATTATGATAATGAAAAAATGGCAATCATAAACTTAGATGACGAAAATTCTCAATATTTTATAAATGTAACAAATGGTCGCTTTTTAACTTATGGATGTAACTCTTCAGCTGATATTTATGCAAAAAATATTGTATACGAGTTAGAATCAACAACATTTGACCTTTACATTAGAGGTAAATTCATAGGAGAGGTGAAGACCGCATTATTTGGAAAATATAATGTGTACAATGTCTTATCAGTTATTGGATATTTTTATTCAATGGGCTATTTACCTTTAGAGATTGCCAATCATTTAGGGAAACTAAAGGTTGTAGAGGGACGATTTGAACACTTTTCTACTAAGTCAGGAATCTCGATTGTCATTGATTATGCACATAATTCAGATGCTATATTTCAAGTGTTGACATGTATCAATACCATTGTAAAGGGTGATATTATTACCGTCATCGGAGCCGGTGGAAATCGAGATCATACGAAACGAAAAGTGATGGGGAAACATGCAACGAGCTTATCAGATCATGTCTTCTTTACGAGTGATAATCCAAGAAACGAAGATCCCCTAAGCATAATTTATGAGCTCATTTCAGATGCGACAAGGGATAACTATACAATCGTTGTTGACAGGGATAAAGCGATAGAAGCAGCAATTAATTTAGCTAAACCCAAAGATATTGTAGTGGTTCTTGGAAAAGGTCATGAAAAAACCCAAAATATTAATGGCGAAATCCTTCCGTTTAGTGATAAAATAGTCGTTGAAGAAGTGATTAGAAAAAGGGGTATTTAAACATGTCAAAATCAACTATATTTGTATTAATCGTCTCGTTTTTTATTGCAGCAATTATGGGTCCAGTATTTATTCCGTTTTTACATCGTTTAAAATTTGGACAAGCAATCCGCGAAGATGGTCCATCTTCACATAAGAAAAAATCTGGAACACCTACTATGGGTGGTATTATTTTTATTACATCAATCGTAGTTACAGTTTTAATCACAACATTATTGACTGATTATTCTGTGATGACGAAGGATATCGTTATGTTATTAATTGCACTTGTTGGATTTGGAGCCATTGGATTTATCGATGATTTCATTATCGTTGTACGCAAGAACAATGAAGGATTAAAACCTAAACAGAAGTTAATTGCACAATTACTTGTTGCATGTGTTTTCTTTTATCTTTATTTACAGAGTGACTATGGGACAACGTTGTCTTTCTTTAATTTATTTACCATAGATTTATATTGGATTTATGGGTTGTTTATTTTGTTTTGGATGGTTGGTTTCTCAAATGCTGTTAACTTGACAGATGGATTGGATGGGTTAGCAACAGGGGTCAGTGTAATTTCGTTTGGAACATTTGGAATGATTGCATTAGCGCAACAACAGATGGGAATTGCACTGTTTTGCTTCACCGTTGTTGGGGCATTACTTGGTTTCCTTATATTTAACTTAAATCCTGCAAAAGTATTTATGGGAGACACAGGGTCATTAGCACTGGGTGGAGCATTGGCTGCCATCTCGATTTTATTAAAACAAGAATTAATTTTAGTGGTGATTGGTCTAGTCTACGTCATCGAGACACTCTCTGTTATTATTCAAGTGAGCTACTATAAGAGAACGAAGAAAAGGATTTTTAAGATGGCACCAATTCACCATCATTTCGAATTAAGTGGTTGGAGTGAGTGGAAAGTTGTAACATTCCTTTGGTTAGTTGGTTTACTATGTGGGTTATTGGGATTATTTATGGTTATTTAAATTCAATAGTTAAAATAAGGCGACATCAGATGAGAAGACGCCGAATCCTGACCTTGTAAATTTGATAAAAAGGGTTCTATCAGCAAATGCTGGTTCTTTGATTTAGGTCGATAGTGTCAAAAGTTGTCATCTATGAAGTGACGACACTGTGGTAGATTTCGAAACTAACAGAAGGTGTCTTGAGGCTGAACTCATCTTATTAAATAATGGGAAAAAATAAGAATATAAAATCTAACGTTAAAATGGGGTAAATTTATATGATAGAGAAGGAAGATTGTGATGGTTGATACGAAAAAATATGAAAATAAAAAGGTTTTAGTCATGGGGTTGGCTAAAAGTGGTCAAGCGGCAGCGCGTATGTTAAAGCATTTAAATGCTCAAGTGGTTATAAATGATCGAACAGCCCTCGAGGAAAATGAAGAGGCACAACTTATGATGTCAGAAGGTTTTGAGGTAATATGTGGTGGACATCCATTGGAATTACTTGACAGAGGATTTGACTATATCGTTAAAAATCCTGGGATACCTTATCGTAACGTACCACTATTACTTAAAGCCCAGGAACTTCAAATTCCCATTTTGACAGAAGTTCAACTTGCGTATGATATTTGTGAAGCGCCCTTTATAGGGATTACCGCTACAAATGGTAAAACAACAACAACGACTCTTATTTATGAAATGTTGAAAGCAGGCCAAAGAAACCCCTTAATTGCAGGGAATATTGGCGAAGTTGCTACTTTAGTGGCTAAAGAAGCCAAAAAAGAAAATGTCCTTGTAACTGAATTATCTTCGTTCCAATTGATGGGAGTTAAAAATTTCAAGCCATTTATTTCTCTTCTCATTAATATAACAGAAGCTCACTTGGATTATCATACGGATATTGAAGAATATCGTAAGGCGAAACTAAATTTAATTGCCAATCAAACACCAGAAGAATTTTGTGTTTACAATATAGATGATGATGTGATTGTTGAAGGAATAAAATTATCTTTAGCAACATGTATCCCATTCTCTTTAACTAAAAAAGTAGAGGGGGCATACGTTGACCATGGGAAAATCTATTATAAAGATGAATGTATCATTGATCTGCAGGATGTCTTGTTAAAAGGTGACCATAATATTTCGGATGTTTTAGGAGCAATAGCTGTATCTAAAATATATGGTTGTGAAACATTTGCAATCCAAGAGGTTCTAAAGACATTTACGGGAGTAAAACATCGACTTCAATTTGTTAAAGAGATAAATGGAGTTAAATATTATAATAACTCAAAAGCAACTAATATGATTGCGACAGAAACAGCGTTAAAAGCTTTTGATGAATCCATAATTTTAATTGCAGGTGGGCTAGATCGTGGTCATGACTTGTCTGGATTAATCCCGTATTTTCCAAAAATTAAAGCTATTATGAGTTATGGTGAGACAAAAGATCGTTTTAATGCATTAGCAACTGAACATCAAGTAAAATGTGAATCGTTTGATACATTAGATTATGCTGTGACAGCTGCGACAAAACTTTCTGTAAATGGCGATATTGTTCTATTGTCCCCTGCTTGTGCAAGCTGGGATCAATATAAGAATTTTGAGTTGCGTGGAGATCACTTTATCAAAATAGTCAATTCAATTGTATAGAAAAAAAGGAATTTACTTTAATAGTAAATTCCTTTTTTGTGATAAAGTGAATAACTTCCTTAGGGATAGTCCGGATAGGGATTAATAGGATTCCTTATTAAGGTCAGATCCCAAATAGAGTATGATAAAAAAAATAGATCTCAAAATTAATAGTCTTCATTTGTTTATGAGATAATAAGACGTATGTAGTATTGAATTAAGCATACTAATTTAATAGAAATACAGCTATCCAAGGCGAATTAATTTCAATTATCAAATTTTATGTGCCTAATTAGGAATGTGGAGTTAAATTGAGGATAAATTTTAAATTACTTAGAATTTAGATACCAGATTGACTCTAGGTGAATAGACTAATAAGGTAAAGAGTAGGCATAAATAATAAAAACACCTTTTAGAAAGGTGTTTTATCAGAAAACAACCGATTTATTGCCTCATATTTCGACTAATATTGAGAATAATTCCAATAGATAAAAGGGTGATAGTTAGTGAAGAACCACCGTAACTCATCAGTGGGAGTGTTATACCGGTAACAGGGAGTAATCCAATAACGACGCCAATGTTAATCATGACTTGTATCATTAACATGGACATTATACCAATAATGATATATTTACCAAATAAATCATCTGTTTTCATAATGACATAGGCACAGCGAGAGAAAAAGAGCAAAAATAAAATTAAAACTCCGATTGAACCAATAAATCCCAGTTCTTCTGAAACGATTGCAAAAATAAAATCAGTTTGAGGCTCAGGAAGATAAAAGTATTTCTGAACACTATTTCCTAAACCTACACCAAATAGTCCTCCAGGAGCGATAGCATATAGTGATTGGATTATTTGGAAACCAGAACCAATAGGGTCACTCCAAGGATCAAGATAGGCTGTAATACGTTCAAGTCGATAAGGGGCTGAAATGATTAAGACAATAATTCCACCCAGACCTGTTAAAAAGAAATAAACGAAGTAACGAATCGGAACGCCACACATAAATAACATGACAATGCCCGTTGTTACAATTACCATCCCACTACCGAAGTCAGGTTGTAACATGATAATTCCGAAAACCAGTCCAATGAAAAATAAGAGTGGTATAACACCTTTTTTCAACGTCTTTGCTTCTTCTTGGAAATTACTCATGTATTTTGCAAGAAAAATAATCAATCCTAATTTAACGAATTCAGAAGGTTGTAACGAAAAGGCACCAATTCCAATCCAACTTCTAGCTCCACCGCGAACCATACCAATACCTGGGACTAAAACTAGCAACAATAAAAATAAACTTCCCAGAAAGAGTAAGGTTGCATGCTTCTTATAAATGTTATAGTCAATTCGAGAAATAGCAATCATCCCCACAACACCCATACTAGCAAATAGAAATTGGCGTTTGAAGAAATAGAAGGCATCGTCAAATTTGTATTCAGCCCAAATATAAGAGGACGATAGGACAAAGATGAGTCCGATTGATGTAATCGATAATGCAAAAATAAGAGTTAATAAATCCATTGATTGTAATTTTTTCATAGGGACTCCCCTTTTATTAAGTAAGATATAGTTAATGTATATGTACAAGAATATTAAATTTTCATTTTTTTATGATTAAATATGAATTTTTATTAGGGGAAAAATCCAAAATGAATTATTCTTTTTCTTATTTGTAAAATCAGACTTAAAACGCCATTCATTTTATGATAAAATAGTCTTTCTTGTCTCTATTTATGGTTTGAATGACAATGTTAAAATGAATGAATCGTTTAAAGTAATTTATTCCAGTTTTTTTTGTATTTAGCCAATACGGGCTTTCACTTAATTTATTCTAACGGATTATTGATAAGTATGTTAAAATATAAAATGATAAAAAGTATAAAAAAAGTTAGATAGGGAGTGATTATATGCGCATCTTAGTTTCAGGTGGCGGTACGGGTGGACACATCTATCCTGCACTCGCTTTAGTCAGAGCATTCCAAAGTATTGATCCTAACCTTGAGGTTTTGTATATTGGGACTGAAACAGGATTAGAGAAAGAGATTGTCACACGTGAGGGTTTACCCTTTAAAAGTATAGAGATTGCAGGTTTCAAACGCTCTCTTTCAGTTGATAACATAAAAACAATATTAAAATTCATGAAATCAGTCGCAATATCAAAAGCATATATAAAAGAATTTAAACCTGATGTTGTCATTGGAACTGGGGGTTATGTTTGTGGACCAGTTGTATATAGTGCAGCAAAGTTGAAAATTCCGACTATAATTCATGAACAAAATAGTTTACCAGGGATAACTAATAAGTTCCTAGCCCGTTATGTAGATAAAGTAGCCATTTGTTTTGAAGAAGCTAGACAATATTTTCCTGAATCTAAAGTTATTTTAACAGGAAATCCTCGTGCGTCTGAAGTGGCTAAAACGCCGAAAATAGGAAAAGCAGCATTAGGGTTAAATCCTAATAAAAAAACAGTTATGATTAGTGGTGGAAGTCGAGGAGCTGAACCAATTAATGATGCTGTGATTGAATCGATACTAAGATTTGAAAAAGCTAACTATGAAGTCATATTTGTAACAGGTAATAAGCACTTTGATCTTATTAAAAGTAAAATTCCTGATGTTGAAAATTTAAAAAATGTACATATATTGCCATTTATTAATAAGATGCCACAATATTTAGTACATATGGATTTGTTTGTAGGACGATCAGGTGCTACTTTTTTAGCAGAAGTCACTGCTTTGGGAGTTCCTTCTATTTTAATTCCTTCACCATACGTGACCGCAAATCATCAAGAGTTTAATGCACGAAGTTTAACGGATCATGGAGCTGGACTTTTAATCCTTGAAAAAGAATTAAATGGAAAAATTCTTTATGATTGTGTAGAAGAGATTATGTCAAATGAGTCAAATCGTTTAAAAATGGAAAACACCGCAAAACAACTTGGAATTCCAGATGCGTCGCAACGCATGATAAATATGGTAAACAAAATAATTGAGAAGAAGTAGGTGTTTTAATGTTTAAGGGTTTTAATGGAAAATTTATACAGGAGAACTTGGGGTTATTACTAGAGAATGAGCCGCTATCAAAACATACAACATTTAAGGTAGGTGGACCAGCAAAGGTCCTCGTCGTACCGAATTCAAAAGAATCATTAATGAGAACCATGCAATTAATTAAAGAATATGATCTTTCATGGAAGGTAATTGGAAGGGGATCTAACTTATTACCATCAGATGAGGTATTTGAAGGCGTTGTGGTGAAATGTGATAAAGGATTAGACTATATTTTTATTTCAGATACAAAAGTTACAGTCGGGTCGGGTGTATCGACTATTGTATTGGCAAATAGAGTTGCAAAAGAAAGTTTAACGGGACTTGAATTTCTTTCTGGCGTTCCAGGATCGATTGGTGGAGCCATTTATATGAATGCAGGTGCTTATAATAAAGAAATAAAACATATTCTTGTTGAGGCCTTAGTATTGGATGGAGAAGGGAATTTAACATGTAAGTCAAATGATGAATTCGAATTTATGTACCGAACATCAATTATGCAAACAAAACGAGACTGGATTCTTGTAGAGGCTGTGTTGCAATTAGAACAAGGTGACGTTTTAGAAATTAAAGAGTTAATGCAACATAGAAAAGAGCGACGAATGCAATCACAACCTACTAATATGCCATCAGCAGGAAGTACGTTTAGAAATCCTGCTCCGCATTATTCATGGAAATTAATTGAAGACGCAGGGCTTAGAGGGTATCGTATTGGTGGAGCAGAAGTGTCTACAAAACATACAAATTTTATTGTTAACGTGGGTGGTGCAACAGCAACAGACATTTTAGCTTTAATAAAACATGTACAAGCTGTTGTGTTTGAAGAATATGGTGTAGAATTACATCCTGAGGTAGAAATGTTTAATTGGTAGGTGAGCGGTTTTGGGGAGAGAGAAAGTAGTTCAAATGAATACCTATACGCAGCTAAATTCTAGGCGTAAGAAACGAAGACTGAAAAAAAGGATTGCTAGGATTATTTTTGGATTACTCCTTCTTTGTTGTATTGGAAGTATTTTATATTTATTTTCACCACTGAGTAAACTTTCGATTATATATTATGAAGGCTTAGATTATTTAACTCGTTCGGATATTATGAAACTTACGCACGTAGAAGAGAATCAATCACTTTTCACCATTGACAAAGAGGAAATAAGTAAAAATATTAAATCACATCCTTTAGTTGACAAGGTGACGGTTACCAAAGAAGGAATGAATGGATTAGGAATAAATGTAGTAGAGAAAAATGTTTTAGGATGTATCTTAAAAAATGAAAGTTATCAGTATGTACTAGATGATGGAACTTTGATTGATGCTTCTTATTTTCAATCAGCAACGTGTCAGGGACTTGTTATTTATGGATTTGAAAATGAAGAGGATTTGTCGCATCTAGCATTGTTCGTAGAGTCTATCTCAAAAATTGAACCTATTTTAGTCGATTTAATTAAAGAAATAAGGTATGAACCGATGTTTGGAGACAAGAATCGGTTTTCATTATTTCTAATAGATGGAAATACGGTTAAAGTAAATAGCTATTCAATGCCAGATAAATTAAAATATTACCAAACCATGGCTGATAAGGTTAAAGAACTTCATGGGGATATAAAAGGCACTTATAATCTCGATGTAGGGGATAATTTCCAACCTTATTTTCCAATTCCAGAGGTGGAATCAGAAAATTAAGGAAGATAATATAATGGATAGATGTGGATAATATTTAACTCCCCTTAGGTACTAATAAGTACAACTAGGCTTTAGGGGGAGTTTTTTTTGTACACAGGATGTGATTAACCTATGTATATTTCACAAATAGGCTTTTCATAATGGAAAAAATATAGTAAAATAAAGTATGATAATCTGGTAATTATGCCATACGTTAGTGGAGTGGTTTGAGGTGAAAAATAATATTTATGCTTGTTTAGAAATAGGGTGTGCAGAATCAAGGATTATTATTTGTAACATTCGACAAGAGCGATTGTATGTTTTATCACATGCAGAAGTTCAAACCGAGGGGATTGAACAAGGGAATGTTGTTAATGTTAATCAAGTTGTGGGGACTTTAAAAACTTTGAAGCAAAAAGTAGAGCAGGATTTAAATCAAGAAATACAAGGTGTATTATTATCTATTCCTAGTATTGATATTAATTTAGATAATGTTAAAACTTCAGTAAGTTTAAAAGCAAATAAACCAATAAATTCTAGCGAAATAAAACAATTATTCCGTAACATTATTAATCAACCAATTTATCGGGATCAGATAGTTGTAAATGTTGTCCCAAGAGCATTTGTTGTAGATGAGAAAAACCTAATTCAAAACCCAATTGGGATTATTGGGCAAAACTTAATGTTACGTGCTCAAAAGATAACGGCATCTTCTTCTCTTGTTTATAATTTAATAAATGTAGTGGAGTTGGCAGGCTTTAGAATAACAGATATTATGCTAGGTTCGATGGCTGAATCAATGTATGCCCTGACTGTGCGTCAATCACAGGAAGGGACTTGCTTAATTAATATCGGTCATTCTATGACAACAGTAACAGTTATTAATGAAGGGAAGCTATTATGTTCCATTTCCCTTTCAATTGGAGGGCAAACAGTAACAGAAGATATTGCAAAGGCGTTTAATATTGATGAAAGTATGGCCGAACAACTTAAAATAAGCTTTGGTCATGCCAATTGTATTGAAGGTATATCAGAAATTGTTTACACAGAAGAAAAGTCAGATGACTTTATTTGTATTACACGTCAAGCCTTATCTGACGTGATTACATCCCGGTATGAGTCTATTTTGAAACTAGTTAAGCAATATTTAACTGAAAATGGATATAAACATGACTCAATCCACTATGTATTCACGGGAGGTGCGAGTGAGCTTGATGGCTTGGGCGCATTAGCGAAAGCAATTTATGGCCAAGAGATAGTCGTTTTTAGACCTTCAATGCTAGGTGTTCGTCATTCTAGGTTTGTTAATCTTATTGGAATGGCGACATTTGGACATGAAATGTCAATGTTGACTGGCCAAAAAAATAATTGTATCGACTTTGAAGCCTACGTAGAAACAACCGTAGTGAGTTCAAAAGAAAATCAAAAAAAACAACCAATTGCTGTAGGGCAAACAAAACAGAAAAGTCAAGAAAAGTCATTTATGGATAATAAGTTAGAAAATAGTGGCGTATTGGTCCGTATATTCGATATGATATTTGACGAAAAAGAAGAATAGAAGTAGAAAGTAAGAGGAGGTTTCAGGGATGGAAGGTTTTGGATTCGGTAACGAATTTACTTATGCACCAAGAATTATTGTCGTTGGAGTAGGTGGTGGAGGTAGTAATGCTGTAAACCGTATGATTGAGAACGATGTGCAGGGGGTAGAATTTGTCGTTGTTAATACAGACGCGCAAGCATTAAATCTTGCAATTGCGGATCGAAAATATCAAATTGGTCGTGATTTAACTCGTGGATTAGGTGCAGGTGGAAATCCAGAAGTAGGTAAATTTGCAGCAGAAGAAAGTTTAAGTGAAATTAAGGAACTAGTAAAAGGTGCTGACATGGTATTCATCACGTGTGGTATGGGTGGTGGAACAGGTACTGGTGCTGCTCCGGTGATTGCAAAAGCTGCAAAAGAAAGCGGTGCGTTAACAGTAGGTATTATAACACGCCCATTTACTTTTGAAGGTAAACGTCGTACTGAATTTGCAATGCGAGGAATTGCTGAACTTAAAGCTAATGTGGATACATTAATCTCAGTACCGAATGATCGTCTATTACAAATAGTGGATCGTACGACTCCAATGTTAGAGGCATTCCGTGAAGCAGATAATGTTTTACGACAAGGGGTACAAGGAATTTCAGAGATTATTGCAGTCCCAGGTTTAATTAACTTGGATTTCGCAGATGTAAAAACAGTTATGCATAATAAAGGATCTGCTATTATGGGGATTGGTTTAGCAACAGGTGAAAACCGTGCGACTGAAGCTGCGAAAAAAGCTATTGCTAGTCCATTGCTAGAAAATGATATCGATGGAGCAACAGATGCTATTATTAATATTTCAGGTGGAACTGATATTGCTTTATTTGAAGTTGATGAGGCGTTGCGTACTATCCGTGATTCATCTACAACAGAAATCAATATTATTTATGGAGCAACAATTAATCCAGACTTAAAAGATGAATTGATTGTGACAGTTATTGCAACAGGATTTGATGAAACAAATGCTGCTTCAAAACCCGTAGAAATGTTAATAGGAGATAATCGTAATAAAAGAATGACACCTCCTAAACAAGAACAAGAAATTCAACAACCAGAAACAGCAGCACCAGCTGCTCAAGCTCAACCTACAAAACGTCAACCAGTCGGTGGGGACAATGTTGAGATGATTCCAAATTGGTTAATGAATCGTTATAAATAAAAGATGAAGTTGTTAACTTTGAATGGATATTCATTCAAAGTTAACAACTTTTTTTATAATCAAATATCGATGATGATATGGAAGGGCGTATGGATACAGGATAATCCCTATGATTTATATATCAGATTAGGTAAGAGAAGATCACAGAGAGGTTAACATTGTTTGAATGAAATGATCCATTTAGGGGGGGATCAGAAGAAAAAATTTAAAACTTGTAAATTGTATGATTTATATCGTTTTTAAAATTTGATGGCAAGTGTGAAGTTGAACAACAGCCACCCGTGTGAATAGGTAGTTTTAAATGTATTGCCAAGAATTAATGACAAATTAATAAAGTAATCTACATTCTTAAGACATTACGGATTAAAGTGTTGTTCAAATCTAAAATTTAGTTGAAAATATTAAAGGATTATTTACTTTCGTCAAAAAATTGACAGATTTTACAGATATCATAGGCTAGAATAACAGTAGGTTTATAAGATTGTTGTGACTGGGGGGAGTGGGATGGGGTTTGAATTGTATATTGATTTGTTTATTATTCAAAACTTGATTTATGATTATTTAATCTTAACTGGAGTTGCTATTTTAACAGAAGAAAAAATGAAAATCTCTAAGTTGCTAATAGGATTAACAATCAGTCTACTAACGAGTACATTACTATTTATATTAGAGGCTCCATTATTATTAAGCTTTGTTCCAGTACTAGTCATACGTATTGTATTTTCAAAACAGGGTGTAAAGCAGTTTTTTAAAAAAGTAGTGTACTTTTATTGTTTAAGTTTACTATTAAGTGGGGGGATATACAGTATTGCTCATTTTATAAAATTAAATGTGACGATGCTAAACTATATGTTTATCTTATTTGGAATCAGTTTTGTTATAACGGTATTGTACATCATGCAAAATAAATATTTTGAAAAAGAGATGGTAATAAAACAATTTAAACATGATGTGACGATAATATTTGGAAATAAAAAAATAAAGGGAACTGGATTTGTGGATACAGGAAATCATTTGTCCGATTCAAAAACGGCCGAACCTATCATTATGATTCCAAGTGATTTTTTAACAACTGGGGATGTAAGTATGTATTTAGAGGAGCAAAAGATAGAGTCTTGGTATACAGAATATTCTGTTATCAACGCCTCTAATCAACAGATACTAGTATTTAAGCCTACAGTTATTTTAATTGGAGAAAAAATAATAAATAAAGGAATAATCGGCATAGTTAATAATAAATTTGCGGATTATGATTTTTTATTACAACCGAGTTTAGTAGTAGGGAATTAAGTGGAAAAAGAAATCAAGGGGGAGCATTAATGCAAACAATTATTAAATTTATCATGCAATGTATTGAAAGGTTATTTAATAAAAATAAATTTGTGAATTATATAAGGGGAAATGAGACGCTACCGGAACCTTTATCTAAGGATGATGAGTTGACAGTATTGACTCAATTTCAAAGTGGAGATGAACTGGCGCGACAAACTCTTATAGAACATAATTTGCGATTAGTGGTATACATTGCTAAAAAGTTTGAGAGTTCTGGAGTGAATCTAGAAGATTTAATTAGCATTGGGACATTAGGTCTTATTAAAGGGGTTCAAACATTTAAGTTGGATAAAAATATTAAATTGGCAACCTATGCCTCTAGATGTATCGAAAATGAGATATTGATGCATTTGAGAAAAACTAATCGAATCAGAAATGAAGTTTCATTAGATGAACCATTAAATGTTGACTGGGATGGAAATGAATTGTTATTATCTGATATTTTGGGGACGGAGGAAAATGAGGTTTATAAAGACATTGAAGAAGATGTAGAGAGACAGCTAGTATTTGATGCGATAAATCGATTGAAACGGCGTGAACGTGAAATTATGTATATGCGATTTGGGTTGTGTGGAGAAGATCCGTTGACTCAAAAAGAAGTGGCACAAAAGTTAGATATCTCACAGTCATACATATCTAGATTAGAAAAAAAAATTATTGATAAAATACGAAAAGAAGTATTGAAAACTAAATAAAATGTCGAAAGATAACTAACAATATTTACAGATATCATGAATGATTATGTCCGATGTTGCTCATACTTTTCAGTAGATACAAAGTAAGCAACTAGGAGGGTCATCATGTCAAAACATAAAGTCGATATTGTGGGAGTAGATACATCAAAATTAGAAGTTCTTTCAAACGCTGAAATGACCCGGCTATTTATAAATTTTCAAGCGGGAGATAAGCCTGCACGAGAAATTTTAATAAAGGGAAACTTAAGATTAGTCTTAAGTATCATAAAGAAATTCAATCATCGTGGCGAAAATTTAGATGACTTATTCCAAGTGGGATGTCTAGGTTTAATGAAAGCAGTCGATCACTTTGATTTGAAACACGAAGTCAAATTTTCTACTTATGCTGTTCCAATGATTATAGGTGAAATCAGACGCTACTTAAGAGATAATAACTCGTTACGTGTTTCTAGATCATTAAGAGATACTGCGTATAAAGTATTACAAGTAAAAGATCAACTTTCAGTTGAATTACAGCGAGACCCAACAAATGAAGAAATTGCTGCAATTATTGGGTGTGAACCGATTGATGTCGTTCTATCAGTTGAAGCAATATCAGATCCTGTTTCCATATTTGCACCAATTTATAATGATGGTGGAGATACTATTCATTTAATTGATCAAATTAGAGATGATAGTATTACTGATGAAAAATGGAGCGTTAAATTAATGTTGGAAGAAGGGTTTAACCGATTAGGCAATCGTGAAAAAAGAATCATTCATGATCGTTATTTTATGGGGAAAACACAAATGGAGATAGCCGCAGAAATTGGGATCTCCCAAGCACAAGTATCTCGATTAGAAAAGAATGCATTGCAAATGATGGAAGAGATGATGAAGAGTTAATTAGTAAGCGAACTTTCATCAGTAATAAAAAAATTTTAAAAAAGATTTAAACTAAAAAACTTAGAAAGAGATTTCTAAGTTTTTTTACGTTGATAGAAATTGTAAAGTAAAATAAAATTTACTTTGGCTAGATGCAGATGATAAAAATGATTAAGAGTAAACCGCTGGTATCTTTCTCAAAACAAGTTGTTCTAAATGGCGCATATTAAGATTATAAGATTCATAAAATGAAATAATAGAATGCTTAGGGAGGGATAAGATGAAGGATTCAATTATGACATTGAGCGATATTGAAGAAAAAGATGTAATTAATGTAGTCTCTGGTGAGAGAATTGGATTTGTTTCGAGTCTTAAGATAGATACGAGCTCGGGACAAATAATTGCAATAACAGTTCAGCCAACAGTGAGGTTTGTTAGCTTTTTTGCAAAAGATGAAAGTTCTGTTGTTGTGCCGTGGAATCAGATATTAAAAATTGGTGAGGATGTAATAATTGTAAATGTTGCGAATCATTTGAGTGATTTTTGAAATAAAAAGATATTTAGAAAGAGAAATAGAATGTATAAGGGGCTTTGACTTCTTGCATACTAAAATAAAGTAAGAGACTATATTGACAAATATAGTCTTTTTTATTTGATTTTTATCGCTGGTATTTAAATGGATTCAATAGAATGAGTGATGATTGGTTCAAATGATTAAAATAGTGCAAGGAAATCTAGTGTTAGACAAGTTTTAAATCATTCATTTCAACAGATTTAATGTGAATCAAATGATAAAAACCAATTATAATAATATTAAAAAAATTTCCATTCAATACGAAATATGGTATAATTTATTTTAACATCATATGAAAAAAATGATAAAAAGGTGTAATAAGATGAACATTAAAGAAAATGTAAGACAAGTTCGTGAAAAAATTCAAGAAGTACAAATAGGTGATTCAAATGTTCATATTGTTGCTGCAACGAAGTATGTAACAATTGAGCAAATGAAAGATTTATTCGATTGTGGTATTACAAAGTTAGGTGAAAACAGAGTTGATATTTTGTTGGAAAAGAAACAACAACTCGATTTACCAATTGAATGGCATCTCATTGGAACTTTACAAAGTCGTAAGGTAAAAGATGTGATTAATGAGATTGATGTTCTTCATTCACTTGATCGGCTGAGTTTAGCCAAGGAAATAGCAAAATATCGACAGGAAACATTAGATTGCTTTATTCAGGTCAATGTAAGTCAAGAGGTCAGCAAACACGGTTTGAAAATCGATGAAGTGATCCCATTTATCAAAATGCTTGTACCATACGAAAAGATTAGAGTTATAGGTTTAATGACGATGGCGCCTCACACTGAGGATCAAGCTATAATTCGCCACTGTTTTCAAGAACTAAGGAATTTACAACAACAAATTCAAAAATTATCGTTTCAGTATGCACCTTGTACGGAGTTGTCGATGGGGATGAGTAACGATTTTGTAATCGCTATTGAAGAAGGAGCAACTTTTATCCGATTAGGTTCAGCGTTGTTCCAATAATAAATAGATAAAATACACATACAAATAGGATTTAAAATAGGAGGAGAAAAATATGAGTTTTAAAGATAAATTTAAAACAATAATTGGGCTAGAGGATGAATATGAAACAGAATTTGAAGAAGTAGAAGAAGAAATGGATGATATGGTTGAATTCACCAAACCTACACCTTCAAAACCAGTACTAACAGCAATACCAAATCATAATATGAACAATAAAGGGAAGAGTACTAGTATGAACAATGAATTAAATAAAACAAAATTAGATAGTAACCTAAATAAAGTGATCATTAGAGAACCAAATGAATATTCAGATGCACAAGATATTGCGGATTGTCTAAAAGAAAATTACCCTGTATTCATTAATTTACAACGTTTAGAAAAAGCGCAAGCAAAACGCGTCGTTGATTTCTTAAGCGGAACGATTTATGCAATTGATGGCGATATTAAACGTGTAGGGACAAACTTATTCTTATGTACACCACGTAATGTAGAAACTGAGGGGCAAGTAACACTTCAGGAAATACAATTAGAACTTGAGGAGTAATAAAGATGAATTTAATGTTATTATTTATTAGCATATTAAATATTTATGAAACAATGATTTTAATTTATGTAATTATGAGTTGGGTTCCTGAGAGCCGAACAACAAAATTGGGTCAAGTACTAGCAAATTTAGTGGAACCTTATTTATCAATCTTTAGAAAGATTATTCCGCCACTTGGGATGATTGATTTTTCACCACTTATTGCGTTTTTATTGTTACAGTTTGCTATCCAAGGCTTATACCGTTTATTTTAAATTATGTATGAACATTTTGATAAGCATGAACGTGAATTTGTAGCAAAAGCGTTAGAGTGGATTGATCAGACATATTATTCACAGATTTACAAGGTAACAAAGTTTTTAACACCTAGAGAACAATATATTTTAAATATGCTTGTTAATCAAAATAGTGATGTCAAAGTGGAGTTTGAGGGTGGATTTCTCCAGGCAGAACGCCAACGCGCTATTATTTCAAGCCGCTCTTCAGAGTATGATATAAACTTAACAACGGTTGTTGGATTAAACGTTTCATATCCTAAACGACATATCACACTAGAGCATCGTCAACTATTAGGCTCATTAACAGCACTTAAAATTGATCGATCATGGATTGGTGATATTTTAATTCAAGATGATGGAACGATATTAATTGCGGTGTGTGAAGAATATAGCTCGTTTATTTATGGGAATTTTAATAAGGTAGGGAAAAATCCTATTACCCTTAGTCAAGTTTCAATAGCACAAGTGAAACGAATAGAGTCCTTTGAAGAATTTGAAATTATTATTGCATCACTCCGATTAGATGTTGTTGTGGCAGCAATTACTAAACAATCGCGCCAGGTGGTTCATGAACTAGTAACCCAAGGGGCTGTTCAAATGAACTGGAAAATGGAGCAAAATCACTCTAAAATTTGTGGGTTAACAGATGTTGTATCAATCAGAAAATATGGTCGATTTAAGTTGTTATCTCAAAAAGCTGTAACAAAAAGTGGAAAAATAATTGTAATTGTAGGGAAAACTATTTAATAGGGGGGGAGATTAATGACGCCAGCTGAACTTTTGAAACATAAGATGAAGGGGTCTTGGGGAAGATTCTCTGATGATGAGTTGTATAAAGTTTTTTGTTTGTTAATCGAACAAATTGATGCATTAGAGAAACAAAATAAATCACTCAAAAAAGAAGTTCGTGTCCTACATGATAATTCAGAACAACGAATGAAGACTGAAATTGAACAAATTGAATTGTTAAAGTCACACGCTAAACGTGATGCGATAAAAATTATTGATGAAACCGAAAAAATCTCAAAAGTTATTATTGGACAGGCGATTGAAGATGTCGAGAAAATAATGGAAGAAACTGAGAGGTTTGAATTACAACACATTGAAGTAAGAGATGAGTTGATTGAATTTTTACAACTTAAAATTGATGACATAAAAAATTGTTGGCGAAAAATTTAAGAAATGTATTGATTTTTTAACTAATATTCTTTAAAATGGTAGACAAAACAAAGATAGATGTGCGATGAGTGGGACATGCTACTCTGTTCTCTTTTTCTTAGCGAGTCGGTGATGGTGAAAGACCGATAAAAAAAACAGATAGAATCACCTATGAGCTTTCATGTGAATAAAAATCATGACGTATTCCATGCGTTAAATGGATTGAGGCAAATAAGATAATAATATTATTTTATTTGTGAATTAAGGTGGTACCACGAACTTTTCGTCCTTAGCGATGAAAGGTTTTTTTATTTGGATTTAAACTTTTATCAGGTAATACATTTTTCGGGTAGAGGTTATATTTAAAATAAATCGACTCATTTTTTGAATGAGTAACGTGACTCATCGACCACACTATATTGAAGAAAATAAAAGGAGTAGTGATTATGGAATTAAAAGATACTTTATTAATGCCGAAAACAGATTTCCCAATGCGTGGTAATTTACCAGCTCGTGAACCACTTATGGAAGAAAAATGGTATGAGCAAAACTTATATGAAAAAGTATTAGAAAAAAATAAAGACAACACACCTTTCATCTTACATGATGGACCTCCTTATGCAAATGGAAGCATCCATATGGGACATGCTTTAAATAAAATTTTAAAAGATATGGTTGTACGTTATAAAAATATGGACGGATTCTATTCTCCGTTTATTCCAGGTTGGGATACACATGGTCTTCCAATCGAACAAGCTTTAGTTAATAACAAAAAAGTAAACCGTAAAGAAAAAACAATTGCAGAATTCCGTGAATTATGTAAAGAATATGCCTTGACACAAGTTGAAGGTCAAAAAGAGCAATTTAAACGTTTAGGTGTGTTAGGTGATTGGGATAATCCATACATCACGTTACAAAAAGAATACGAAGCGCAACAAATTTCAGTGTTTGGTAAAATGGTAAAAGATGGATTAATCTACAAAGGATTAAAACCGATTTACTGGTCTCCATCATCAGAAACTGCTTTAGCTGAGGCAGAAATTGAATATCATGATAAAAAATCTCCGTCAATTTATGTGGCATTTAAAGTACAAGATGGAAAAGGCATTTTATCAGGTGATGAAGAATTTGTTATTTGGACAACAACACCTTGGACAATTCCAGGAAACTTAGCGATCTGTGTGAATGCAGACTTAGAATACGTGACGGTTGCAACAAATGGGCGTAAGTTTATTGTGGCAAAAGAATTAGTAGCTAAATTAGCTGAAGAATTCAAGTGGGAAACATATGAAATAGTGGCATCATACAAAGGTTCTGAATTTGAATACATGACAGCAAAACACCCAATCTTTGACCGTGAATCATTATTAATCTTAGGTGAGCATGTTACACTTGAAGCTGGAACTGGGCTTGTTCATACAGCACCTGGACATGGTGAAGATGACTTTAATGCAGGTAAAGCATATGGATTAGATGTTTTATGTCCAGTGGATCACCGTGGATATATGACAGCAGAAGCTCATGAATTTGCTGGGATGTATTATGAAGATGCAAATAAAGCAGTCGGGCAAAAATTAGAAGAAACAGGGGCACTATTAGGTCTTAAATTTATCACTCACTCATACCCACATGACTGGCGTACGAAAAAACCAATCATTTTCCGTGCAACTGAGCAATGGTTTGCTTCAATTGAAGCGTTAAAAGGACAAATGATGGATGAAATCAAAAAAGTAAATTGGTTACCAGCATGGGGAGAAGTTCGTTTAGGAAATATGATTAAAGATCGTAATGACTGGTGTATTTCTCGTCAACGTGTTTGGGGTGTTCCAATTCCAATCTTCTATGCGGAAAATGGTGAAGCTATTTTAGATGAAACTGTGATTAACCATGTTGCTAACTTATTCCGTGAAGTAGGATCAAATGTATGGTTTGAAAAAGAAGCAGAAGAATTGTTACCAGTTGGGTTTACGCATCCAGGTAGTCCGAATGGAAAATTCCGCAAAGAAACAGATATCATGGACGTTTGGTTCGATTCGGGATCATCTCATCACAGTGTATTAGTTGAGCGTGGATTACCATATCCTGCTGACTTATACTTAGAAGGTTCAGATCAATACCGTGGTTGGTTTAACTCATCATTATCAACAGGTGTTGCCATGACTGGGAAAGCACCTTATAAAGCCGTTGTTTCTCATGGATTTGTTTTAGATGGAGAAGGACGTAAAATGTCTAAATCAATCGGAAATGTTATTGATCCGTTAAAATTAATGAAAATTTATGGAGCGGATATTGTTCGTCTATGGGTAGCTTCAGTTGATTATCAATCTGATGTTCGTATCTCTGAAGATTTAATTAAACAAGTAGCAGAGAGTTATCGTAAAATGCGTAATACATTCCGTTTCTTACTTGGAAATTTAGCAGATTTCAATCCTGCAACAGATGTTGTACCATTTGAATCGCTAAATGAAGTGGATCAATTTATGATGGTACGTTTAAATGAGTTAACGTCGGAATTACGTTGTGCATACGAAGAATATCGTTTCGATGATGTCTTCAAAAAAGTTAATAACTATATCTCAAATGATTTAAGTGCTTTCTACTTAGATTTCACAAAAGATATTTTATATATTGAAAAAGCGGATAGTGTGGCACGTCGCTCGATCCAAACGGTTCTATACCACCACGTATCAGATATGGTTCGTTTACTAGCACCGGTTATTCCTCATACAGCGGATGAAGTGTATGCATATATCCCTGGAAGTACTGAAATTTCAGCTTACTTAACAGATATGCCAAAAGTTAAATCTTATGAAAATACAGATGAGTTAGTGGCAAAATGGAATCAAGTATTAGTGTTACGTTCTGACGTATTAAAAGCTTTAGAAGAAGCACGTCATGCTAAAGTAATTGGTAAATCATTAACTGCTGCCGTCACGTTATATCCAAGTGCTCAAAATAAAGAGTTACTTGCTTCATTACAGGCAGATTTAAAACAAATCTTTATTGTGTCAGAGTTGACAATCAGTGATGAAGAGGCACCAGTTGAAGCTGTTGTATTCGAAGGGTTGTCAGTTGTGGTTAAAGCAGCAGAGGGACACACATGTGCGCGTTGCTGGTTAGTTGTTAAAGAAGTCAATGAACAAGATGTATGTGTTCGTTGTGCAGACGTTATTAGTGAATAATCATGATTAGAACAGGAATCAAGATGAGCCATTCATCTTGATTCTTTTTTTGTTAAGAACAGTCAGATGTCATCCTAAAAACATAATAATCCATAATTAGGTAAAATTATTCATTTTACAATAACATTGAATATGTTATAAATAATAGTAAGTGTTGTGGGTTGGTGATGTTAACGAGACTCTTTTGAAAAGATGAGAGGCAACTGAAACATGTAGGTGCAAATTTAACGTGGTAAAAAGGGATTAAAAAATTAAAAATAAGAATCAAGGGGGATAAAATGAAAGCCATCATAAACGGAAAATTAATGATTCATCATGAATTAGTCAGTCACAAGGTGTTGGTGTTTAATGAAAAAATTATTGATATTCGCGATGATATTCCTGAAGGGGTAGAAGTGATAGATGCAAAAGGGTACATGGTGGGGCCAGGGCTTATGGATGTACATATTCATGGGTGTGGCGGATGTGACGTGATGGATGCAAGTCAAGAGGGCTTGCAAACCATTAGTCAATTACTTGCAAGTTTTGGAGTCACCAGTTTTTTGGCAACAACGATGACCATGAGTGAATCGCATATTCAAGCTGCATTAAATGAAATAAGAATTGCAATGAATAATCAACCAACAGGTGCCAAAATTTTGGGATGTCATTTAGAGGGCCCATATATTTGTGAAACATATAAAGGGGCACAAAATAAAGATTACATTCAAAAACCAAGTTTTGAACAAATTAGACCTTATTTAGACGTGATTAAATTGATTACATTAGCACCTGAAGAGGATAAAGATTTCAAATTTATTAAAGAAGTAAAAGAAAAAACGAAGATTACACTTTCTTTAGGACATACCTCCGCTTCGTTTGAAGTTGCAAAAGAGGCGATCATGTGTGGGGTGACACATGCGACGCATACGTTCAATGGAATGACCGGGCTTAATCATCGAGAACCAGGAGTTGTTGGGGCTATCTTAACCTCGCCAAGTGTTCGTGCTGAAATTATTGCTGATAAAATTCATGTTCATCCAGGTTTATTCCAATGGTTCTATGATAATAAAGGAGTTACTGGTGTTGTTTTAGTTACGGATAGTATGAGAGCAGGTGGGATGCCCGATGGTGTTTACGATCTGGGAGGACAAGAAGTCGTGGTGGAAAATAATAGTGCAAGGCTTCGCTCTGGATCACTTGCAGGAAGTGTGTTGACGCTAAACAAAGCCATTAAAAACTTCCATGATCACACGAATCTAACATTGCCACAAGTGTATCAATTTGCCTCACTTAATGGAGCTAGTACCATTGGGATGCAAGATAAGAAAGGGTCAATTGCGATTGGAAAAGACGCAGACCTTGTCATTTGGGATGAAAATTTAAGTGCGATACAAACCTTTGTTGAAGGAACGCTTGTTTATGAGGCGGCAAAGTTAGGATTATAATTTAGATTTTTAATACATTTAAATGTAAATAAAGTGTGGACGTGCACAAAAAAGGAACTGATATAACGATTAGTTCCTTTTTTATGACGATAATTATTGTGTTTAACACACTACTGTGTTATATTCAATAGTATGTAAAACATAGTAATGGAGGATCCAGGTTTTGGATCCGTTGGAGGTGGCAAATGAATACGCAATATAAAAAAGGCATCTTAGAACTTTGTGTGCTAAGTCTACTATCAAGAGAAGATTTGTATGGCTATGAAGTCGTACAACGTATTTCACCTCGAATTGAGGTTAATGAAAGTACGATTTATCCTTTGTTACGTCGTTTAACAAAAGAGGGATACTGTACGACCTATATGAAGGATTCCAATGAAGGTCCTCAACGAAAATACTATTCTATGACTGACACTGGACATCGATATTTGTTTGAGATGGTACAGGAGTGGAGAGGGTTTATAAATGAAGTAAATTATTTTTTAGAAGGAGTGGATGAACATGAGTGAAAAAGTAAATTGGCTTGAGGCTTTAGAAAAAAACTTACGTAGTCTTCCATTTGATGATCGTGTGGATGTCATTTCAAATTATAAAGAACAAATTCAAGTGATGTTGGATGAAGGTAAAAGTGAAGAAGATATTTTAAACCAATTGGGATCACCCAAAGCAGTGGCGAAAGAAATAAAAGAAGGTTTAGGTGCGTCTAATGCCTTTAATTTTGATCATGAGTCTATGATTGAGAATGTGAAACACAATGCGAACTCAGCCATTAATCATTTAACAGATGCGATGGAGGGGAAGACTAGCGACGTTAAACCAGTTGGCCATAAAATCTTATTTATTTTCATTGGTCTTGTTTTTAGTATCGCAGCCTTGGTGATTGGGTCAGTTGGTGTATCCTTTATCATTGCGGGTCTCATCGGATTCTTTGTCTCTTTCTTATTTATACATTTAACGTATACGCTATTTTTCTTAGGATTAAGTATGGGAATTTTAAGTTTTAATTTAGGGCTGCTTATGATTTATGTTTTGGTACAAGCAGGGAAATACATGATAAAACAATTGATCTAAAGGAGTGGGATTACATGAAAAAAAGAAATGCTTTTATAAAATATTTAATCGTCTCATCGTTGATTGGCGCCATTCTTTTTGCCGGCAGTCTCATTACATTTTTTGTGTATGATGTTGGGAAACTACCACAGGTCGTTCATCAAGTTATCACACAGATCGAACCGATTACCTTTGAATCGTCATTTAGCCCTAATCTAGCTTTTCAAACCGAATCGACAACTGTAAATGGTTATGACTATGCTCATGTCAGTTATTATAGTGTCAGTGAACCAAAGAATTTAAATATCTTAACTAACCTTGTTCATTCTGATTTGACGGTGGAAGGGTATGATGGCGATCAAGTGCAAGTAGAAATATATAGTGATAAACCGGACTTGTATCGATTAACTCACTTAAATAACGAGGTAAGACTTGAAGAAAGAAGTCAATTTAGGACGTGCTTTATTTTTTGTGGGACTCAAAACAAATCAAAAGTTAGTATTAAAATTCCAAGAACAGGTGGGGATCTTCAATTAGAGACTGTTAATGGTAATATTTCGATTATTAATGCGGGAAATCATGTGATGGCTCAAACGGTAAATGGAACAATTGATGTCAAGAAAGGTGAATCACTAGCCGTAGAGTTGGAAACATTAAACGGGAAAATATACATGACAGATCAAAAGGTTAATGGAGCGACGCGTTTAACAACGATGAACGGTGATATGTTCTTGCAAAATGTAACATCGGAAACGCTAAGCACAGAAGCTGTGAATAGTGATTTAACAATTCAATCATTTTATGGTCAAAATACGGAAGTTAACACGGTAAACGGGGACGTAAAGTTACGAGACGTTTATGCTAATATAATAGAAGTTGATAAAGTAAACGGCGATTTTATCTTAATAAATTCAGATATGGCGTTTCAAGTTGAAAAGTTATCGATCTTCGGATTTAAACAAAATCATGAAATTCAAGCGAATATATTAAATTTAACAACCCAACGATAAAAAATAAAAAGCCTATTATATTGAAAATAATAGGTTTTTTTATATAATTTTAAGTGAAGATATGATATTTTTAAGTTAATAGATTTAGGAGGTTTTAAAATGAATTCAACATATATTAGTTGGGATGAATATTTTATGGGAATTGCTGTCCTTTCTGCTAAAAGAAGTAAGGACCCACAAACGCAAGTGGGTGCATGTATAGTAAATGAAGACAAACGAATTGTTGGAATGGGATATAATGGTTTTCCTAAAGGTTGCAAAGATGAGGAATTCCCATGGGAACGAGAGGGTGACTTTCTGGAAACAAAATATCCATATGTGGTTCATGCCGAGCAAAATGCTATTTTAAACAGCACGACACAGTTAAAAAATTGCTCCATGTATGTGTCGTTATTTCCATGTCATGAATGTGCGAAATATATTGTTCAGTCAGGCATTAAAGAAATCATTTATGTGAGTGATAAATATGCAGGAACAGAAAGTGATATCGCTTCAAAACGAATGCTAGATGCAGCCGGCGTAACGTATCGCAAAATGGATAAAATCAACGTCATCTTAACAAATAACGGAATTGCTAATGAATAAGAAACAGTTGCTTTTAGCGTAAGCAATAGCAACTGGTTGATTAGGGGAATTTTATATACAAATAGGTAATTGTTTGTTATAATGTTAAAATGTTAAAAGATACAGATACTAAAGGAGTAGTGAAATATATGTGGTTAATTGCAGCCATTTCAATCATCACCATATTAATTGATCAAATTAGTAAATGGTTGATTCAATCAATGATGACACAAGGGCAATCAATCCCTATCATTGATGGATTCTTATATATTACTTCGCACCGAAATGCAGGAGCAGCATGGGGGATTTTTCAAGGTAGAATGGGATTTTTCTATTTAGTGACAGCAATCGTAATCGGAGTCGTTATTTTTTGGTTAACGCGTCTGGATCTAAAGAAAGAAACATTACTAGCCATTGCACTCGCTTTTATTTTAGGTGGCGCAATTGGGAATTTTATCGATCGAATCTTCCTACAACATGTTGTTGATTTTATAGACGTTATTATTTTTGGGTATGACTTCCCTATTTTTAATGTCGCAGATAGTGCGTTAACAATCGGTGTTGTTTTAATGGCAATTGATACGATAAGAGAAATGTTATCAAGTCGTAACAGTGTGCCAGAATAATAAGTGAAACAAGACAACAAAAGAGAATAACTTCTTATAGACATTACTTCAGGTGTATAAAATTTTTGACTTAAAACAGGAGTCAAAATATGAAGTGCTAGTTTTGTTAGTGTTAAGTAAATGTTTTTTTTGAGACGAACAACTTGATAAATGAGATAGGGGTAACCTATTTCAATCGCAGACTTCTCTATTTTTAATTTAACGAAACAAGATTATCACTTGATTTAACATAGTAAAAATAAAATATAGTTTGAAAGTTTTATGATAGATGGGACGTTTTTATTTACATCTGCTTTCAAGTCTTAAAAAGGATGGGTAAATATGGAACAAGAAATGCTGATTATAACAGAAGAACAACATGGACAACGATTAGATAAGGTGTTATCAGTGACATTTGAAGATTTATCTCGTTCATATATCCAAACATTAATGAAAGATAAACACGTCCTAGTTAATGGAAAAGTTGAAAAAGCTAATTACAAATGTAAATTAAATGATAAAGTTGAATTAACAATTCCAGAACCGGAAGCATTGGATGTTATTCCAGAAGAAATGGATTTAGATATTCACTATCAAGATGATTACGTGATTGTCGTTAATAAACCATCTAATATGGTCGTTCATCCGGCGCCAGGGAGTATGAATGGAACATTAGTAAATGGTCTAATGCATCAAGTCACTGACTTATCTGGAATAAATGGTGTGTTACGTCCAGGTATTGTCCACCGTATTGATAAAGACACGTCAGGGTTGTTAATGGTTGCAAAAAACGATGTTGCTCATGAATCACTGGTGAATCAATTAGTAGAAAAGACTGTAACGCGTAAATATATTGCGCTTGTTCATGGTGAAATTCAACATGATTCAGGTACGATTGATGCGCCTGTTGGGCGAGACCCTAAGGATCGTAAAAAAATGACAGTTATTGAAGGTGGAAAACATGCGGTGACACACTTCAAAGTCATTAAACGTTTTAAAGATTTCACCCTAATTGAATGTCGTCTTGAAACAGGGCGCACACATCAAATTCGTGTTCATATGAAATACATTGGCTTCCCATTAGTGGGGGATCCAGCATATGGTCCGAGAAAAATACTAGGAGTTCATGGACAATATTTACATGCTGCAACACTTGGATTTATTCATCCTAAAACAAGTGAATACATTGAGTTTAGCGCACCACTACCAGATTATTTTACAGAAATGATTGAAAGCCTTCAAAACAATAACTAACGATGGGTGATTTATAGATGGAAAAACAAGGTGGTATGAAGGAGATCCGTTTAGACATTAAAAGTGATTTAGTCATGAATATTATGAATTTTTTAATGGCAGAAGAAGGGTATATATTTGTGGGGAATGAGAAAGAAATTTGGTTGGAAAACTTATCTCATCCTACGGTTCAACTCGTTTATATTAATCAAAAACAGATTTATAATGAGATGCAAAGTCAACTTCTTTTTAAACAGATTCAGCGCGTCAGAAGTCGTGTAAGACAACGTTACTTATTACTACGATTAAATGTTTTAGTCATCGATACCGATTATTTGAAATCCACCAATTTAGACACGGATTTAACTTATGTGAAAGTTATTCATGCGAGCACAGGAAATGAATTGAAGAATAATGAAGACTTAAATAAATTTTTTCCAAAACTTGAACATGTTTCACTGAGTAGCTCAATGGCTGAATTAATTTTACAAATGCAAAATGTTTCACGAGAAAAGGCGTTAAGTATCAGGAAAATGATTGATGCGGACAAGCGTTCATATGTTGTGACGGGATACTTACTATTACTTGTGGTGTTATTTGTATTTATCCAGCTACAACCCATAAAAAATGGGGCGACAATGATTGAGTTTGGAGCAAAATACAACCCTCTGATTTTATCAGGTGATTATTGGCGACTTATTACGCCTGCCTTCCTTCATTTAGACTTAATGCACCTTTTATTAAATGGTGTCTTTATCTACCAAATAGGTAAGATGGTAGAAAAAATGTTTGGATGGTGGCGAACAGTGATTATTCTATTTGCCTCAGCCTTCGTTGGAAATTTATTTAGTTTTGCATTTATAGAAAATATATCATTTGGAGCCTCTACTGTAGCATTTGGACTTATTGGTGCCATTCTATTCATGGGATTAGAAAATAGAAAAATGTATATTCATTTGGTGAAAGGGTTTATTTTCCCGATTCTTGCCTTTTCACTTGTATGGGGATTAATTGATCCAAGCATTGATTTATTAGGACATATAGGTGGCTTCTTAGGTGGGTTTTTAATCTCTTCAATCATAGGAACCCCAACCTCGAAATTTTATATTTCAAGAACATGCTTAGCTATTGCAACTTTGTTCTTTTTGATTCTTGGAAGTTCCACTAGAGGATCCCAGTTAACAAACCAAATAGATTATGATCAAACAAACATTGCCTTAGTTCGCTATTACCTTGAAAAAGGAAATGGCGATGAGGCGATGAATGTTATTAATAAACTGCAGATAGATCTCACCCCATATTTAAAAGATCAGGATTAGAATAAAAAGGTTATCTCAAATTTTCAATTTGGGATAACCTTTTTTCGTTAGTTAATGGTACCGTTAAACGTTATTTTGGAAGTGAGTGAAAATTGTTTTAGAATATCAGCTATCTTCACAAGAAATAAAGAGGAGAGCATAAAACGAAAACATTCAAATATCTACATTAAAGATCAAAATTATTTTTTGATTTTTGCAACGAAAAATAGAGTACAACATAAAGTCATAAAGATAGCGGTCTAAATTTTTTTCAAGAATTGTATAAAAAGTATACATTTAACTATAATGTATATACATTATGGCAGAAGTCATTTACAATAGATAAAAAGAAGGAATTAAAATAAGGAGTGACACGACATGAAAGAGCCGATGTATAAACAAATAGAGAACTATATTTTAGACTTAATTCAAACAGATCAAATAAAAGAAGGCGATTTTATTCCAACAGAAATGCAGCTAAGTGAAGAGTTTAATGTCACACGAATGACTGTAAGATCAGCTTTGAATAATTTAGTGAAAGAAGGGTATATTACAAGACAAAGAGGTGTAGGAAGTAAAGTTGTCATGAATCGAGTGACAGACAATATCGGAAAAGTGACAGGATTTACAGAAGAAATGCAAAAAAATGGGTTTATTGTGTCGAACATTGTACATGGTGTGAAAATTGTTGAAGCTGATGAGGAGTTAATGGAAAAACTTAACTTAGAGAAGTCTGAGAATGTATGGGAAATAAAGCGGGTGAGAATAGCAAATGAAAAAAAACTCTCATACATGATTACTTATATGCCTGTTAAGTTATTCCCAAATCTTAAGTTATCAGATTGTGAAGGATCGTTATATGACTATATTAGAGAAGTCAGTGGATCATGTGTTGCTAAATCAGATCGTTCAGTCCGTGCATTAATTTCAGATGAGGAATTAGAATCCTTGTTAGATTTAAATGAACCAGAACCTATTTTGTATATTACACAGGTATCAAGATTAGATAATAGCGATATTTTTGAATACTCACATACGTATCATGTCGGATATACATTAACATTAAGTGCATTAGCTGAATAAAAAAAAAAAAATAAATTTTTTTTAAAAAAAAGTAAAACGGTTTCTTGATTTGTATATACAAATAGTATATAATATAATCAATGGAAGCGATTGTATAGACATTCCATTCAAAAGAAGTGAATGATATATAAAAAATAATAAGGATGGTGTTAGTATGATTAAAATTATGTTAGCGTGTTCAGCAGGTATGTCAACGAGTTTATTAGTAACGAAAATGGAAGCAGCAGCAAAGGCATCTGGAATCGAAACAGAAATCTGGGCGATTTCTGAAGTGAATTTACCAGATGAAATTCAAAAATGTGATGTTTTATTATTAGGACCACAAGTGCGTTATATCTTGAAAAAAGCAACAGATTTAGCTAAACCACATGGAACACCAGTAGAAGTCATTGATATGATGAGTTATGGACGTTGTGATGGTCAAGCAGTATTAAATCGTGCAGTAGAGTTATACAATACAAAATAAAAAAGAAATAATACGAGGGGGAAAATTATGAATACATTTCTGGCTTTTATGGACAAGTATATTGTTCCAGTTGCAGCGAAAATTGGAGCACAACGTCACTTAGTCGCAGTTCGTGACGCATTTATCGCAATGATTCCAGTCACAATGATTGGAGCATTTGCAACATTGATAAACAACTTACCATCAGAAACATACAAAGGAATTATGGCCAATATCTTTGGTGAAGGATGGACGCAATTAGGTGGGGATCTTTGGTGGGGATCTATCGCTGTTATGGCAATCTTTGTTGTTGTGGCGGTTGCTTATTTCTTAGCTAAATCTTATGGTGAAGATGGATTGCAAGCGGGATTAATCGCCTTATCAATTTTTATTATCATGGCACCACAAGATGGTGGGGCAGCAGCTTCAGGTTGGGGAAATATTCACTGGGCCTATTTAGGAACTGGTGCTTTATTTACAGCTATTGTGACTGGGTTGTTAGCAACTGAATGCTATGTTAAATTATCTAAAATTAAACAAATTACGATTAAAATGCCTGATGGTGTACCGCCAGCAGTGGCTCGTTCATTTGCTAAATTAATTCCAGGTATGTTAACTATTCTAGTCTTTGCAACATTAAGTATGTTCTTACGTTTTGCTGCAGATGGACAATTCTTGACTGATTTAATTAATACGTATTTCGCTGTTCCATTACGAAATGTAGCAGATAGCTTAGGTGGAGCCTTATTAATTGCATTCTTTGTTCACTTATTATGGGTATTTGGATTACATGGATCTAACATTGCCTTAGGAATTACAGAACCTTTATTAATTGACTTAGGATCTGTTAATACAAACTTAGCACAAACAGGAGCAACTGAAGGGTACCATGTTATGGCTGGAGCTTTCTTTGATGGTTTCGTGTACTTAGGTGGTGCAGGGGTTTGTCTAGGGTTAATCATCGCTTTAATCATCGCTGGACGACGTCGTAAAGATATGATTGCATTAGGGACACTTCCTGCATGCTTTAATATTAACGAACCGATTATCTTTGGTATGCCAATTGTATTAAACCCAGTCTTCATGATTCCATTCATCTTAGCACCAATGATTGGAACAACAGTTTCGTATTTAGCTATTCAATCAGGATTAGTTGCACCTGTTATCATGGCAAAAATCCCATGGGTAACACCACCAATTATTGGAGGATTTATGGCAAATGGTCACTGGTCAGGTGGGGCATTAGCGCTAGTTAACTTAATTATCTCAGTTTTAATTTATATTCCATTTGTTATGGTATCAGAAAGAATGGATAAAAAACGCGCTGAAGAAATGAAAAAATAAAGCGAACACAATTAAGCGGTACAAGGATAGGCTTTAAATCAATATATCTTTAAATAGATAAAATGATGAAGGAGATGAGTCGTTCTCATCTCCTTCAAAATTATAGGACTTAAACTATATAGTTAGATTAAAATGAAAGAGGTGTCTTTATGAAAAATGGTTTGAAAGTTGTAACAATTGGTGGCGGATCGAGCTATACACCTGAACTTGTTGAAGGCTTTATAAAAAGACATGCACAACTTCCAGTTCGTGAACTTTGGTTAGTCGATATCGATGCGGGGAAAGAAAAGCTAGAGACAGTCGGTGCCTTAGCTAAGCGTATGGTGAAAAAATCAGGAATTGATATGACAATTCATCTTTCATACGACAGACGAGAAGCCTTAAAAGATGCTGACTTTGTCACGACACAATTACGAGTAGGACTTTTAGAAGCGCGTATTAAAGATGAAAGAATACCCCTGTCACACGGTGTGATTGGACAAGAAACAAATGGTGCAGGTGGATTGTTTAAAGCCCTTCGTACCGTACCTGTTATATTTGAAATTATCAAAGATATTCAAGAGTTATGCCCAAACGCTTGGTTGGTGAATTTTACCAATCCAACAGGTGTTATCACGGAAGCGGTCTTTAAGTATACAAACTTCAAACGTTACGTAGGATTATGTAATGTCCCAATCGGTGTGAAAAATGGAATTGCAGATTTTATGAAAATGGATCCGTCAGAGATTCAAATGGAGTTTGCAGGATTAAACCATATGGTTTATGGGAAAAATGTAAGAATTAACGGTCAAGATGTAACAGAAGAAGTGATTGGAAAATTTGTTGATGCAAAAGTGAGTATGCAAAATATCAAAGCGCTAGATTATAATGCGGACTTTATTAAGGCTCTAAACTTATTACCTTGTCCTTATCATCGCTACTACTATAAAACATCTGAAATGTTAGAAGATGAGTTAAAAGAGTTTGCAAAAGGAGAAACACGTGGAGAAGTCGTTAAAGCATTAGAGGATAGTTTATTTGAATTATATAAAGATGAAAACTTAGCCATTAAACCACCACAATTAGAAAAACGTGGAGGAGCTTATTATAGTGATGTTGCATGTAATTTAATTAGCTCAATTTATAATGATACAGGTGATATTCAAGTTGTTAATACCTTAAATAATGGGGCAATATTAAATTTCAGACCAGATGAAGCAGTTGAAGTGAGTTGTGTGATTACGAAGGAAGGACCTAGACCCCTAGCAATGGGATACTTACCGGATGCAGTAGATGGACTTTTACGTCAAATTAAGTCATTTGAGAAGCTTGCAGCACACGCAGCTGTACATGGGGACTATGATGCTGCGCTATTAGCACTTGCGACAAATCCATTAATTCCTTCAGATGATTTAGCACAAACTATTTTAGATGAGATGTTAGAGGCGCATGCAACGTATTTGCCTCAATTTAAAAAGTAGGTGACAAAATGACGATATTAATAATAAATGCAGACGACTTTGGTTATTGTGAAAGTGTCAATTACGGGATTATATCTGCCCACCAATTTGGTTTGGTAAAATCGACGACGATGATGGCGAATATGCCAGCAGTTGAACATGGCGTTCAGTTACTCAAGCAATATCCAACACTGCATTGCGGGGTTCATTTAACATTGAGTTGTGGTCATCCGCTTTTAGAAGATCATCAAACCATTGTGAATGAAGAAGGGGTGTTCTATAAACGTTTAACGCCCGATGTACTGGCCACATTTAATATGGAAGAAGTATATCGTGAATTTTGTGCACAAATTGAAAAAGTTAAAAGTCTTGGTATTGAAATCTCTCATTTAGATAGCCACCACCATATTCACACACTTAAAGAACTACAGCCCGTGATGAGTGCACTACTCAAAACGTATCAGCTTCCAGTTAGAGGTGGGTTTGAATATGATCTAGACTATGATAAAATCGTACCGATGATGGATTCATTCTATAAAGATTCAGTTGAGATTGATTATTTTAAAAAAGAGATGGCAGCGATTAAGTCATATGAAATTGTTGACCTTATGTCCCATCCTGCTTTTTTAGATGACTTTATTTTAAATTCTACATCGTACGCAATCGATCGGACTAAAGAGCATAAAGTACTCACTTCGCAAGTCGTGAAAGACTTGTTAGAAGAACAGCAAATAAAAATTGGAAGTTACAAATCATATCAATAGGGAGAGACAACGATGAACGAAAAAATCATGGAAATTTCATTTAATATTATTGCAACAGCAGGAGATGCGAAAAACTTAGCAATGGAAGCCATTCGTGAAAGTAAAGTTGGAAATATTGCAGAGGCAAGAGAATTAATTGCGCAATCACGCAAAGGACTTGTGAATGCACATAAATTCCAAACGCAACTTATTCATGCAGAAGCAAATGGAGAAAAAACTGAGATGAGCGTCATTTTAGTTCATGCCCAAGATCATTTAATGACATCGATGACATTCCAACAATTAGCAGAAGAATTTGTTGATATGTATGAAAGAATAGAAATGAAATAAATAATAAAAAAGGTGTATCTATGTGGAGTTTAAAACTCTTCAAAGATACACCTCTTTTTTTGATATGAAAAAGAAGCGTTCACAGAGGAACGCTTCTTTGAACAATGGGGTTCGTTGAGCATGACAGGTATAAGAAGCTAAATAATGAGGTAGACATAAATCTTTACTTTTTTAGTATTTTACTTGTATTCGCAAAATGCCACTTCGCAATACGTTTTAGTTCATTTTCACCGTGTAATTTCACGAGACGTCGCCCCGCCTCGTCGACGTGACTACTAGCCCCTTTAGGAATAATTTGATTAAAATCTTTACTTAATTGATCCATATACTCAACAAATGCAGCGCGTGCAATGATGGAAGCGGCAGCAACAGCCACATGTACAGATTCTCCCTTTTGAATAAAGTATAGGTTTTTCTCAATAATACTTGGTTTAGATGGCAGTTTCTTTAAATAGTCAAAGTATTTTGGACCATTTACAAATTCATCCATAATTAGATACTGCGGATAAGGTTGTAATTGTGGTGTTAAGAGGGTCAAGGCCTTGTTGTGCATAAAAGCTTTTATGCTATTCGCATTCATTCCATTTTCATTCATTGCATTATATTTTTCATTAGGTAGAACTAGACATTGATAAGGAATTATGTTTTTTAACTGTGTTGCTAACTCACATATTTGTGAATCATGAAGTTCTTTTGAATCTTTGATGCCCATTTGGTGTAACTTAGTAATCAAAGCGTCATCAACGTAAGCGCAACAAATAACAATCGGTCCTAAATAATCACCGGTTCCGACCTCATCACATCCAACAGCTGATAACGTGGCAATGTTTGAGGGAAGTGAAGCCCCTAAAAGTTTCGTTTTAGATGTTGACTTCGTATAGGTTGATGCTTTTGATGAAGATGTCCCCTTAGTTGTTGGCGTGTTTCCAACAACTACTGACCACTTCGATGACTCAATACTTGGATTTTCACCTTGAAATACAACTTTCTTACTTAAATAAGCTGTGATGGTACATGATTTTGTTTTAGCTTGGAAAAGTGTATGCTGAGGAACTTTAATAATTTGATGACTGTAATGTTGATACATTTTTTCAAGTGTTTGTTGTGACACTGTAATCGTTTGTGTCGAAGCCATATCTTTCACCTACCATTATATAGAAATACTATTATTTTACCTTATTTCATGCTAAAATAACATGAGTTAGTTAAAAATAAACTTGACAATAATTTTTTGGAGTGAGTGTAAATGAAACAAGCCTTACATATATTAGAATTTAATAAAATAAAGCAACAAATTGAAGACCTTTGTGCCTGTTCGCTAGGACATGCTAAAATTGAAAGATTATCTCCCTCAACCGATGAAAAAATAGTTCAGTATGGATTAAATCAATCAGAAGAGGCACTGAAAATTATTTATGCCTTAGGAGAAGCTCCAATGGGTGGTGTGTCGGATATTACAGAACCGATCATGCGCGCTAAAATTGCAGCGCTTTTAAGTGCACAAGAATTATTACGTATTAGTCAATTGTTATATGCCGTCTCACAATTGAAATCGTTTAGTGAACGCTTAACAGAAATAAAAATGGAAGCCCCAATATTTAAACAAAATGTTGAGACATTAGTGGCGTTAACAAGTTTGCAACAAGCAATTACACAATGTATTGATGAGACTGGCTATGTTTTAGACAGTGCTTCACCTGAATTGAGACAAGTCAGACGTCAAATTCAAAATACAGAAGGTCGCATTAAAGAAAGACTTGGAGACGTCGTTGCAAACAGTCGCACAAAATTAACAGATAGCATCGTCACGATCCGAAATGACCGCTATGTTGTACCTGTTCGTGCCGAATATAAAAATACTTACGGTGGAACGATCCATGATCAATCGTCAACAGGAAATACATATTTCATTGAACCAAAAGAGATTGTGGATTTGAATAACAAATTACAAGAGTATCATGTGGAAGAAAAACGTGAAATTGAACGAATTCTACGTCAATTAACAGAAGAAGTCGCTAAATTCACTGATTTATTAACGTTAAATGTCGATCTATTAGGTGAATTAGATTTTATGTTTGCCAAAGGAAAGTATGCGAGATTAATCGGTGGAACAAAACCGTTAATGAATAAGAATGGGATTATTAGATTAGTTCAGGCAAGACATCCCTTAATCCCAAAACATGTCGTGGTTCCTAATGATGTAGAACTGGGAGATGAGTACACAACCATTGTTATCACGGGACCAAATACCGGTGGGAAGACTGTCACATTAAAAACGGTTGGGCTTTTAACGTTAATGGGCCAATCAGGCTTATTAATCCCGGCCCATGAATCCTCTCAATTAGCAATTTTTGATCATGTTTTTGCCGACATTGGGGATGAGCAAAGTATTGAACAAAGTTTATCGACGTTCTCTTCTCATATGACAACAATCGTTAAGATTTTAGAAAAATTAACAGTTAATAGTTTAATCTTATTTGACGAATTAGGTGCAGGGACTGATCCAAAAGAAGGAGCAGCATTAGCTGTTTCGATTTTAAATTATGTTAAAGTTCGTGGAGCTAGAACGATTGCAACCACCCATTATCCTGAGCTAAAAGCTTATAGTTATGAGCAAGATGATGTGATTAATGCATCTGTTGAATTTAGTTTAGAAACTTTATCACCGACCTATCGTCTTTTAGTCGGAATTCCAGGTCGCTCAAATGCCTTTGAAATTTCAAAACGATTAGGATTAAAAGAACAAATATTAGAAGGTGCACGTGCTCAAGTTGAAACAGAGAAAACTGAATTAACAGATTTGATTACAAAACTTGAAGACCGTGGATTGCAACTTGATCAAGAAATTCAAATGTTACAGCACCAAAATAATGTTGCAGAAAGTATTCGAATAGATTATGAGAAAAAACTAGCGAAGTTTGAAGCGGAGCGTCTTAAAATATTAGAAGACATCAAAAAAGAAGCTTTAGAAAGTATTAAACAATCAAAAGAAGAAGCCCAACAAATTATTAATGATTTACGAGCGGCAAAGAAAAATGCAGACGTTTCAATAAAAGACCATGAGCTGACGGAAAAATTATCGGCCCTTAAAAAGACAGAAGAATTACATGCCGAACAGTTTAGAAGAAAAGCGAAGAATCAACACCCGCTTAAACCAGGTGATGAGGTCATGGTGTTGTCATTAAATCGTCAAGGTGAAATAGTTGATAAAACTAAAAATGGTGACTGGATTGTTCAACTTGGGATGATGAAGGTCAATATTAAAGAAAATGATATCGAATATGTTCGTAAAGCGGTTAAACAAAAAAATGAACCGAAAAGTAAAATGGTCTATAAACGAAATACTAATATTGGATTATCAGTTGATTTGCGTGGTGAACGCTTTGAAGATGCGATGCTTATATTGGATAAATATTTTGATGATGTCTTATTAGCAGGTTATCAATCGTTTACCATTATTCACGGCCATGGAACAGGTGCTTTACGAACGGGAGTGCAACAATACCTACGTAAAAATAAACATGTGGCATCATTTAGATTTGGTGGCGGTGGAGAAGGTGGAACGGGTGCAACCGTTGTTGAGTTAAAATAGTTATATTTTTGCGCTAAATCGCATACAAGTTAAGATATAGGAAATAATAGAAGATGAAAAAAGCATATGAATTGTCTTTTTACACAAAATGGTATAGTATAGATTTATCAGGTATTTAAAGATATGGAGGAATAAAATATGGCTGTAATGTATACAACAGATTCAGGATTCAAACAAGATATCGAAAGTGGACTTGTATTAGTTGACTTCTATGCAGACTGGTGTGGACCTTGTAAAATGATCGCCCCAATTTTAGATGAATTAGCAACTGAGGTTGAAGGTGTGGCTAAAATCGTTAAAGTAAATGTAGATGAATGTCCAGGTGTTGCGGCAGAATATAAAGTCATGTCAATTCCTACGTTAATTTTATTTAAAGATGGTGAGAAAGTTCAACAAACAGTTGGCTTCCAACCGAAAGCCGCTTTATTATCATTAATTGAATCAAATAAATAAGTAAAACGTTAGAGGGCCCAATGAGGGTCCTTTTTTTATAAGATTGAATGCTCACCTAGCAATTGAAGCACGTTGGTGATAAAACAGTAGAGTGAAAGATAGAATATCCTATTTTTTACTTTGAATTTTATAATTATTTATAGTATAGAATAGGCTAAAATAAAGAAAATAAAAAAGTAATAAAAAATTAGCACTAACAAGTTGACAGTGCTAATAATGTTGTATATAATAATGTTAGCAATCATATTACAAGAGTGCTAAAAGAGGTGATGAGATGCTAACAGAGCGCCAGGTCGTTGTGTTAAAAGCTATTGTAGAAGAATTTATTCATACCGCACAGCCCGTGGGCTCTAGGGTCTTATCAAAAAAAGACGACCTGAAGTTTTCATCGGCAACGATTCGGAATGAGATGGCAGATTTAGAGGATATGGGTTATATTGAAAAAACACATACGTCAAGTGGGCGTATCCCTAGTCAGAGAGGGTATCGCTATTATGTCGATTTTATTGTCAATCAACAACCGGTAGAAACAACACCTGAACTTAGAATGTTCAAGCAACTAGTGAATCAAAAAGAGTTCGAACGTGAACGGGCAATTAAAGAAGCAGTTCAACTTCTTTCAAGCATAACCAACTATACCTCAATATTACTAGGTCCAACACGAGATTTTAATCGTGTTCAAAAGATTCAACTTGTTCCAATTTCAGCAAAACAAGCTGTGTTTGTTTTGATTACGGATCAAGGGCATGTTGAAAGTCGTACCATTACGATTCCAAGTAATATTGACATTAAGCAGATGGAACAAATAATGAAGTTATTAGATGAGTTGTTAGTAGGAGAATATATTAGTGAGATTGAGGGGAAACTGACAGAGAGTTTTGAGGATGAATTGCATGACTTTGCAACATATAAAGAAGAAATTATGTTTACTGTCTTACAATTGTTGTCACAGTCTGCCAATCAAAATCAATACATCTTAAGTGGAAAATCAAATCTACTACGACAACCTGAATTTAATAATTTAGATACCGCCTATTCATTATTTAATATGATTGAAGCAGATGAAATTGTTAAAATAATCGAACATGATGAAAATAGTCACCATTTAACGGTCAAGATTGGTCAAGAGAATGAAATTAAAGCAATGGAAAATTGCACATTGATTTCAGTCCCTTATCAAATTAATGATCAAGAATATGGAAAAATTGCTGTTCTTGGGCCAACGAGGATGGAATATCAAAAAATCATTCCTTTACTTGAATATGTGGCGAAAATCATGTCCGATCTATATAAATAGGAGGTGGGTCGGTTGAAAAAAGAAAACCAACCAGTTGAAGAGTTGAATGAAGAACTGAACATGGACGAATTAGAAACAGGTGAAACACCTGAGGTAGAAATTGATGAAATGGCTGAATTAACCGCTAAAATTGAGCAATTACAAGATCAATTATTGCGTAATGCGGCAGAGGTTGAAAATTTCAAACGTCGCATGAACGAAGAAAAACAACGTGATATGAAATATCGTTCACAATCAGTGGTTACAAATATTATTCCAGCCATTGATAATTTTGAACGTGCGCTAAATAGTGCAACTGAAAATGAACATACAAATACGTTCTTAACAGGATTTAAAATGATTCATGGTCAATTACTTGAGGTTCTGAGTCAAGAAGGTGTTGAAGTTATTGCAACTGAAGGCGCTTTATTTGATCCAAATGTTCACCAAGCTGTAATGCAAGAAGCCGTTGCTGGTGTACAATCAGGTATGGTCTTACAAGAGTTACAAAAAGGATATAAATTAAAAGATCGCGTTATCCGACCTTCAATGGTTAAAGTAAGCGAGTAAATAATAAAACAATTAGGAGGAACTCAAAATGGGTAAAATTATTGGTATCGATTTAGGAACAACAAATTCATGTGTTGCTGTAATGGAAGGTGGAGAAGCGAAAGTTATCGCCAATCCAGAAGGAGCACGTACAACACCATCTGTTGTGTCATTTAAAGGTGAAGAGCGTCAAGTTGGAGATGTTGCAAAACGTCAAGCTGTAACAAATCCAAATACAATCATGTCAATCAAACGTCATATGGGAACAAACCATAAAGAATCGATTGAAGGAAAAGAATTTACACCACAAGAAGTTTCAGCAATTATTTTACAAAACCTAAAAGCAACAGCGGAAGCTTATTTAGGTGAAACAGTAACTGAAGCCGTTATCACTGTTCCAGCATACTTCAATGATGCAGAACGTCAAGCAACGAAAGATGCAGGACGCATTGCAGGATTAGACGTTAAACGTATCATCAATGAACCAACAGCTGCAGCATTAGCTTATGGATTAGATAAAACAGACAAGGAACAAACAATTTTAGTTTACGATTTAGGTGGAGGAACATTTGACGTTTCTGTACTTGAATTAGCAGACGGAACATTTGAAGTTCTTTCAACTGCAGGAGATAACCGTTTAGGTGGAGATGACTTTGACCAAGTGATTATCGATTGGTTAGTAAAAGAATTCAAAGCAGAAAATGGTGTGGACTTAGCGGCAGATAAAATGGCTATTCAACGTTTAAGAGATGCAGCTGAAAAAGCGAAAAAAGACTTATCAGGTGTAACATCAGTACAAATTTCATTACCATTCATCTCTATGAATGCAAGTGGACCATTACATTTAGAAAAAACATTATCACGTGCTCAATTTGATGCGATGACAGCAACACTTGTTGAACGTACAATGGGACCTGTTCGTCAAGCGTTAAAAGATGCTAAAATGACAGCTAATGATATTCACCAAGTATTATTAGTAGGGGGATCGACTCGTATTCCTGCTGTTCAAAATGCAATTAAAAGCGAATTAGGTAAAGAGCCAAATAAAGGAGTAAACCCTGATGAAGTTGTAGCAATGGGTGCTGCTATTCAAGGTGGAGTTTTACAAGGTGATGTAAAAGACGTTTTATTACTTGACGTAACACCATTATCATTAGGTATTGAAACAATGGGATCAGTTATGACTGTGTTAATTGGTCGTAATACAACAATTCCAACTTCAAAATCACAAGTCTTCTCAACAGCAGCAGATAATCAACCAGCAGTAGACATTCACGTTTTACAAGGTGAACGTCCAATGGCAAATGATAACAAAACATTAGGACGCTTCCAATTAGGAGATATCCCACCAGCACCACGTGGAATTCCTCAAATTGAAGTAACATTTGATATCGATGCAAATGGTATTGTTAATGTTAAAGCAAAAGATTTAGGAACACAAAAAGAACAACGTATCACGATTACTTCAGGATCAGGATTAACTGATGAAGAAATCGATCGCATGGTAAAAGAAGCAGAGGCTAATGCCGAAACTGATAAAGCACGTAAAGAAGAAGCGGAATTAAAAAATGAAGCAGAACAATTAATGTTTGCTGCTAAAAAATCAGTAACTGAATTAGGTGCAGAAGCAACTGATGAAGAAAAAGCAAATGTTGAAAAAGCGATTGCTGACTTAGAAAAAGCTTTACAAGATGGAAACCAAGAAGACATTAAAGCTAAAAAAGACGAGTTAGAAAAAGTAGCTCAAGAATTAGCTGTTAAAGTTTACTCTAAAGCAGCAGAAGCAGCTCAAGGAGCAGAAGGTGCACAACCACAAACAGGTGACGATTCAGTCGTTGACGCAGAATATACAGAAGTTTAAGAAAAGTAAAAGTCAAAGTCTACTATGACTTTGACTTTTTTCATGATATAGTATTTAGTGAGAAAAAGGAGGGTTAAGCATGGCAAAGCGTGATTATTATGAAGTACTTGGGGTGGCAAAATCTGCAACCGATCAAGAAATTAAACGTGCTTACCGTAAGTTAGCGAAACAATACCATCCCGATGTTTCAACGGAAGCAAATGCAGAAGAGAAATTTAAAGAGGTTCAAGAAGCTTATGACGTATTAAGTGATGAACAAAAACGTGGAGCTTATGATCAATATGGTCATGCAGCAACTGATGGATTCGGTGGTCAAGGTGGATTTGGTGGCCAAGGCGGGTTCGGTGGCGGATTCGATGACTTAGGTGATATTTTTGAAAGCATGTTTGGTGGCGGATTCGGTGGTGGATTCGGTGGCGGTGGAAGCCGTCGCAATCCTAACGGTGCCCAAAGAGGAAATGACTTAAAACAATCAATTATTATCTCGTTTGAGGAAGCTGCTTTTGGTGTAACCAAAGAAATCACAGTGAATCGCGAAGAAGAATGTACGACATGTGCCGGATCTGGCGCTCGTTCAAAAGACGATGTTCAAACGTGTGGACGTTGTCAAGGAAGTGGGCGAGTTGTAGGTGTTCAAAATACGATCCTTGGTCGTGTCCAAACACAAACAACGTGTCCAGACTGTTCAGGATCTGGGAAAACAATCAAACACAAATGTGATCAATGTCACGGACGTGGTGTGGTTAATAAAACAAAAACAATTGAAGTTAAAGTACCGGCAGGTATTGATGATGGACAACAAATCCGCTTAACAGGACAGGGAGAAGCTGGTCGTAATGGTGGTCCAACGGGAGATTTATACGTTGCGTTCCGCGTGAAACCACATGATTTCTTTATTCGAGACGGATTTGATTTACGATGCGAAATTCCAATTACATTTAGTCAATCTGTTCTTGGGGCAGAGATTGAAGTTCCAACGTTAACAGGTAAAGTTGTATTAAAAGTACCTGAGGGAACACAACCAGGTACAGAATTTAGAGTGCGTGATAAAGGAATTAAACATATTAACCGTGAATTACATGGCGATTTATATGTAAAAGTAAAATTAATTGTACCTAAAAAAGTATCAAGCAAGCAACGTGAATTACTTCAAGAGTTTGATCAACTTGAAGATAAAACAGGTAGCATTTGGGACAAAGTAAAAAAAGCATTCAAATAATCTTAACACCGTAAAGGTTTCCTTTGCGGTGTTTTTTTGGCTCTTTGTCAAATGGTGTGGTGCGAAAAACTAACATTTGAAATTTAGTCTGTAGACACTATATTTAATAGGGCTACGTCTAATTTTGCGTATAAAGAATTCCAAAATAATATAAAGCTAGTAGTGGTTTTGATAGAGTTTAAATGAAGACACGTTATCTGGGATAACGTTATTGTGAAAATTTAAGGGGGAGTGAATTAATTGTTAAAAGAGAAAAGGCGTATATAAAATTATTAAAATGATTGACAAAAATATACAGAGTAACAAAATTTTATGTTTCATTAGTATTGTGATATAATGAAAAGATGAAATTTTATTGCAGAGGTGACGACATGAACTGGTTAGAGCTTTGTTTTCATACAACCCATGACGCTTTTGATTTAGTAAGTAATATTTTTATTGATGCTGGGTCAAAAGGTGTTTTGGTTGAGGATTCAAATACATTAAATGAAGTGCACGAAGATCATTTTGGTGAGATCTATCGTTTAAATCCGGATGATTATCCGCAATCGGGTGTTATTATCAAAGGTTATTTAGCGGTGACGACTGATATTGAAAGTAAACTAGAATTTGTTCGCACACAATTATTAAATTTAAAAATTGAGGGTGTCGATCATAATAAACTTGAAATCAATACATTAGACGAGGAAGATTGGGCAAATAGTTGGAAGCAACATTATGCACCTATTCAAGTATCAGATCGTTTAGTCATTAAGCCATGTTGGTTAGAACCAAGTACTGATAAGTCTGTTGTTGAGATAATGTTAGATCCTGGAATGGCGTTTGGATCAGGAACACATGAAACAACACAACTTTGTTTAGAATTAATAGAAAAATATATTAAACAAGACGATATTTTAGTTGATGTTGGAACAGGTTCTGGTATATTGGCAATCGCGGGTTCTAAACTTGGAAGTGAATTTGTATATGCGGTTGATTTAGATCAAATGGCAGTTGTTCGAGCGATTAATAATGTTGAGATGAATCAGTGTACGAATATTTTAGTTGAGAAAAATAATTTAATTGATGGTGTTTCAAAACTTGAAAAAAAACCAACAATGATGATAGCTAATATTTTAGCACCCATCATTATTAATATGTTAGATGATGTGGTTAAAGTATTGCCAAAAGGACAATTATTTATCTGCTCAGGGATTGTTGAACACGAAAAAGAAAGTGTTGTAACAGCACTTGAAGCTCATCAATTTGAAATTGTAGAAATTAAAATTAAAAATGGATGGGTTGCTATTGTAGCTAAATAATCTTTACATGAATTTTAAAAATAGGAGGTCGTTTCGGATGCAACGTTATTTTTTGAATAATGACCAATTTAGAAATGATTCTGTTTATATAGAGGGTGATGAGGCACACCACATTGCCCGTGTCATGCGTCAAGTTGAGGGTGATACGATAATCGTCTGTAATCAAGATAAAGAATGTTATTATATGACCATCACCAAAATTGAAAATCAACAAGTCATCGGACGACTAGAAGAAAAAATAGAAAAAGCAGTAGAACTGCCTATTTTGGTTACCATTGCACAAGGTCTTCCTAAATCAGATAAATTTGAATATGTTATTCAAAAAGCTACTGAGTGCGGAGCATCTGAGTTTATTCCGGTTAGTATGGACCGATGTGTTGTTAAAATTGACACGAAAAAAGAAAAGAAAAAGTTAGAACGCTGGACGAAAATTGCAAAAGAAGCAGCAGAGCAATCCCATCGTTCATGCGTTCCTCTAATAAATGAGGTAGTTAGTTTTAAGCAATTTATTCAATTAGCTAACCAATACGATGTTTGTTTATTTGCCTATGAAGAAACGGCAAAAGACGGAAAATTACATCAATTAAAAGAAACATTAACACAAATTAACCCAGGTGCTAAGTTATTGATACTTGTAGGACCTGAAGGTGGGATTAGTGATAAGGAAGTGATGGAATTAGAGCGAAATGGATTTAAACCATGTGCTTTAGGACCACGTATTCTTCGTACAGAAACAGCACCTATCTATATTATGAGTGCGATTTCTTATGCTTTAGAATTATAAAATTACAGGTGAAAACGATCAATGAATCGTATGGAAAGGACTGATATTAATGCCAACTGTTGCATTTCATACGTTAGGATGTAAAGTTAATCAATATGAAACAGAAGCTGTGTGGGAATTATTTAAAAAAGAAGGTTACGAGAAGGTTGACTACAAAGAGTCAGCAGATGTGTACGTGATTAATACATGTACGGTAACGAATACAGGAGATAAAAAAAGCCGACAAGTGATTCGTCGTGCTATTCGTCAAAATCCTGATGCTGTTGTTTGTGTCATGGGATGTTATGCGCAAACGAAGCCAAAAGAAATCATGGACATTGAAGGAGTAGATATCGTAATTGGAACTCACGGACGTGATACGATTCCAACGCTTGTTAGAAAATATCAAGAAGAGCGTCAACCCATTTCGCAAATTCACAATGTGTTTAAAGTAGATGAATTTGAAACGTTAAATGTGACACAATTTACAAATCGTACACGTGCCACATTAAAAATTCAAGAGGGATGTAATAATTTTTGCACGTATTGTATTATTCCTTGGGCCCGTGGACAAGTTCGCTCTCAAAAACCAGAAATCGTGTTAGATCAAGTTCGTCAACTTGTTGCAAATGGATATTATGAAATCGTATTAACAGGAATTCATACGGCGGCTTATGGTGAAGATTTAGAAGATTATTCATTTGCTAAATTATTAAGTGAAATGGATAAAATTGAAGGGCTTAAGCGTATCCGTATTTCTTCAATTGAAGCATCAGAGATGACTGATGATGTAATGGAAGTCATGAAAAATTCAGATAAAATCGTTAATCATTTACATATCCCAATTCAATCAGGATCTGATGGGGTACTAAAACGTATGAAACGTCATTATACGATTGCTGAATTTGAAGAAAAAATAAATGAATTAAAAGCCGTGTTTAAAGATTTATCGATTACGACAGATGTTATTGTAGGCTTCCCTGGTGAAACAGATGCTGAGTTTAATGAAACAGTCGAAACGTTAAAACGTGTTGGATTCTCTGAATTGCATGTGTTCCCTTATTCAATGAGAAATGGAACACCAGCAGCTAAAATGGAAGGTCAAGTTCCAGAGATGGTTAAAACCATGCGAGTTAACCAGTTAATTTCATTAAGTGAACAGTTAGGGAAGGAATATGTTAGCAACTGTGAAGGGAAAATATTAGATGTAATTCCTGAAGAAGCTTCAGCTTCAAAAGAAGGGTATTATTTAGGTCATGCAGGAAACTATGTAAAATTAGAATTTAAAGCATCAGCAGACCTTGTGGGTGAAGTCGTACAAGTTAAGGTTTTAAAAGCTGATTATCCAGTTAGTACCGGAGAAATCGTATCATCATTTTAGACGAAGTGGGTGATGTCATGGATATTAAAGCATTATTTGCAGTTGATTTTAATTTAGACATAACGGGTGTTGCAACAGATAACCGACTTGTTCGTGAGGGCGATTTATTTGTTTGTATAAAGGGTTATACGGTAGATGGTCACCAATTTGCAAAAAATGCTCAAGATTTGGGAGCAGCTGCTATTGTTTGTGAACATCCCGTTGAGGATGTTACGATTCCGCAGATAATCGTGGAAGATACAACAAAAGAGTTACCTCGTCTTGCCCATTTAATCTTTAATAAACCAACTGAAAAGTTACAGTTATTTGGATTAACAGGGACGAATGGAAAGACAACGTCAGCCTATATCTTAGAACATATTCTAAAAGGGTTAAACGATGGTGTTGGCTATATTGGAACAAATGGGATTCGTTATAATAACATTACGATGGAAGCCAAAAATACAACGCCTGAAGCCTTAAGTTTACAAAATCTATTTCATGAAATGGTTAACCATGATGTGAAAAATGTAGCAATTGAAATTTCTTCCCATGCGCTAGAATTACATCGTGTTGATTTTTGTGAATTTAAAGCGGCTATTTTTACCAATTTGACACCGGAACATTTAGATTTCCATCCGAATATGGATGATTACTTCGAAGCGAAATATAAACTGTTTAAAATGCTAAAACCTGATGGCGTGGCTATTGTTAATGTTGATGACAAATATGGACAAAAATTAACGCAATGCCTTGAAAATCGTAAAATATTAACGTTCTCCTTAAATGATAAAGCTGATTTTATGGCAAAAGATGTTGCGATGAATGAAAGAGGAACAACCTTTAGCTTACAGTATCCTGAAGGGGTATTAGATATAAATACACCGTTACTCGGGACTTTTAATGTCTATAATGCGTTGGGTGCAATCGCTGCTGCTTATTCTGCAGGGGTACCCATGTCTATAATTGTTGCTCAACTCGAAAACCTTTCTCCTGTCGATGGACGTATGGAAATTATTAATGAGGGTCAAGACTTTACTGTCATTGTTGACTATGCCCATACACCAGATGGGGTTGAAAAAGTGTTAGAGTTTGTGAGCGGGATTAAACAAAATGAAGTGAAAGTTGTCATCGGATGTCCAGGGAACCGAGATAAAACAAAACGTCCAGTCATTGCGAAGCTATCTGTTGATCATGCGGATGAAGTTATTTTTACAACAGATGACCCACATTCAGAAGATCCTAATGATATTTTGAATGATATGGTTGAAGGGGTTAAAGGCGCACAGTATCAAGTGATTGTGGATCGTAAAGCAGCAATTGAAGAAGCGATTAGAAAAGCAAAGAAAAATGATATTATTTTAAT
>JBOFCV010000047.1:0-5213 GCA_051646305.1 Turicibacter sp. | reverse complement strand
CTACCAAGTAATTGATCTCAGAAGTTTTGGCAACTTATAAACTTAAATTCTATCTAGAACTGAGACTTTGTATAGTCGCAGTAGAAGTTTTGAAAAACCCAAAACTTACGGCGACTTATGCTTTTACTACCAAGTAATTGATCTCAGAAGTTTTGGCAACTTATAAACTTAAATTCTATCTAGAACTGAGACTTTGTATAGTCGCAGTAGAAGTTTTGAAAAACCCAAAACTTACGGCGACTTATAATTGGTGAAAATCTTTTAAAAAAGCTATCGAGTCAACGATAGCTTTTTTAAATATCTAAATATTTCAATTAATTCAGTCTTTTGTAAAATAAAATTTCACTTATATCACATACAATAACTAGCTTAATTAGTATAATTATGCTAAAATTTCATTATAGAAAGCGCTTGTATTCAATAAGGAGCGTCATTAAAAGGAAAACTTATCTGAAAATAGATAGGAGAATAGACACAAGGTCAACAGGTGAGAGTGATTTAAAAAGGGGGCGTGCAGGATTAAAAGAGCGATTGTCTCAACCATTTTTATGGTGTTAGGATATGAAAGTCTTGCGAGGGTCGTAAATAAACCGATAGTATTACCAACTGTTATCGAAATATTCAATGAACTCACAAGTATTATAGGTTCAAGTTCATTCTTAGAAATTGTCATCACGACAACCGCACGGACACTATCAGCGGTGATTATTGTATTTATAGTGAGTTTATTACTCGGTATTATGGCAGGTTATCAACTCAAAGTGCGACAATATTTATCACCAATTATTACATTTATTAGAAGCGTGCCAACCATCTCAGTTATTATCATTTTTTTAATGTGGTTTGGCCGCGATAGTGGACCGTTTATGATTATTGGATTTGTTGTTTTTCCGCTTTTATATGAACTAATTGTAGGGGCGATGGATACTGTGAATTCAGACTATCTAGATGTGTGTCGCTTATTTGGAAGTACGCCACTTGAAAAATTTAGAGCACTCTATTATCCACCGATTTTACGTTCGTTAAACAGTGGACTTCAAGCAACGCTCGGTCTGGCTTTTAAAGTCGCGGTAACGGCAGAAGTTATTGCTCAAAGTAGCACGGGAATTGGGAAAGCATTAAATCAGGAAAAAACGTATTTAAATATGGCGGGAGTCTTTGCGTGGACCTTGATTTTAATCTTGTTAGTGTTTGGATTTGAACAATTGATGATAAGGTTTTTACGTGTGATAAATAAAAGTATTGCAGAAATTTAGGAGGGGTTAAGATGAACAGTGGGATTGCTTCACTTTGCAGAATAGGATTAGTTGTGTATCAGTATTTTTTGATCGGATTATTGTGGTTTATGACGATTGTTTTAGGATTTGGATTGACGATTGGGGCAGCAACAACGGCGGCTTATGTAACAGTTAGTAAGCTTAAAGCGGACGAAACGGATCAAATCTTTGTGCCATACTTCAAAGCTTTATTCCAAAATTTCATTGTGGCAACTGCGATGTGGTTTTTATTGTTGTTTATCTATCGAGTGGCGATGTTTAATTTATTAAACGCTCATTTATTCGGGTCATTACAGCTGGTTGCAATGGTTGTGCACGTATTTATTATTTTTGAATTATTGTTAGCGGGATTATATATCTTCCCGATGATTGGAAAATATAAAAATAATTTCTTTATGTATATTAAGACGGCTTTTAAGTTAATGCATGGTCATTTTTTTAAGACATTAACGCTTGTGATTATGTTAATTGTGGTCACTTTCTGTATTTTTAAAATTGAATATAGTTTTATTTTCTTAATGGTGCCAATTTATTTCCATTCAAGTGAATCCATCTTCAATGATATTTTTACAAAATACGAATAAAAGTGAAAAGTACGTTTAATCGTTTCAGATTAGACGTACTTTTATTGTGTTTAAGTGGAGATTCAATCATCCATTTTCGCCTCTCTAAAATAAAATTTCAAAAAAGTGTAAAACTTTTGAAAATGTTATTGAGTTTATCCTAAAAACTGGTTATAATAACTTTATGTTAGCGTTTTTACTAAAATTGAGGAGGGGTTTGTATGGAATCAATTAAAATTGCAATTATCGGAGCGGGGAGTACTTATACACCAGAATTAATCGAGGGAATTATTAAACGTAAAGAATCATTACCACTAAGAGAGTTAGTCTTGATGGATATCGATGAACGAAAATTATCGATTGTCGGAGAATTATGTAAGCGCATGTTAGAAGCTGCAGATATCAAATGTGAATTTAAAATGACAATGGATTTAGATGAGGCCTTAGTTAATAGTCAGTTCGTATTAGGGCAAATCCGTGTTGGAAAATTACCTGCGCGTGTACTTGATGAAAAAATACCACTTAAATATGATTTGATTGGTCAAGAAACATGTGGGATTGGAGGGTTCTTCAAAGCACTTCGAACAATTCCAGCTATTTTACATATTGCCAAGCGTATGGAAGAATTATGTCCCGATGCCTTCTTAATTAACTTCTCAAATCCGGCAGGGATTGTATCACAAGCAGTCTTAACTCAAACGAATATTAAAATGATGGGATTATGTAATGTACCATTCAATATGATGAAAAGTTTAAAAGAACGTTTAGAGCTTTTAGAAGCTGAATTTGAATATGTTGGATTAAATCATTTAAGTTGGATTACTTCAATTAAAAGTAACGGTCACGACTATATCAAAGATGCTTTAACAATGGGGCTTAATAGTGAGAGTATGAAAAATATTCCGAGTCAAGGGTTCCCAATTGAAGTGGTTAAATTAGTGGGTGCAATCCCATCATCTTATATGGAATATTACTACTATAAAAATAAAAAATTAAAAATGGTAAAAGAAGCAGAACAAACTCGCGGTGAAAAATGTATGGAACTTGAAAATGAATTATTGGCGTTATATCAAGATTTAAATTTAAGTGTTAAACCAGAACAATTAAATAGTCGTGGAGGAGCCAATTATTCAGAGTGTGCGATTTCGTTAGTAGATGCTATTTATAATGATCGTCAAGAAGTTCACGTTGTGAATGTATTAAACAATGGGTGTCTAGATTTTATGGCAGACGATGATGCCGTTGAAGTTTGTGCCATTATTGGACGTGACGGAGCAAAACCAATCAAAGTTGAAAACTTTAGTAATCAACATATTACCGAAACTATGCAAATGGTTAAAGCGTATGAACGTCATACGGTAAATGCGGCGATTACAGGTGATGTTGAAGAAGCAATCCGTGCTTTAATGATTAATCCACTTGTAAATGATTATCATGTGGCAAAAGATTGTTTCGAAGAATTAAAAGAGGCTCACAAAGCGTACTTACCACAGTTTAAGTAAGTTAAAGGCTATGATTTGTGTTTGAACGTTCTAATTCAGAGCCATCTCGTTAGAAAATTAAAAGTTTAAATGAAGTAAATTGTAGGAAGTTTTTGTTTTGTATCAGACAGTTTAAATACAGAGACCAATAAGAATTGGATAACTCCGAACAAAAGAATTTTGGAGTAAAGCAACACGAATCTAGCACATACTGCGAGAACGTTTTGCTAATGATAGGGGGAAGATTTTGCAATGAAGAAATATGTTATTGGTGTGGATGGTGGAAATTCAAAAACAGATTATTTTTTATTCGATATTGACGGGAATTTTGTTGATCATATCAATGCTGGGACATGTAGTCATGAAGCACTTCCTGATAAATATGAAGGTTCATATCGTGTGATGAAAGAACACTTAGATAATTTAATAACGCGCAATGGTCTTACGTATGATCAAATTGCAGGAGCAGCATTTGGACTTGCAGGTGTTGATGTTCCAAAACAGCGTGTGGCACTTGAAGCGGTCATTGAAAAAATCGGAGTTAAAAATTATGTGGTGGATAATGATTCATTCTTAGGAATTAAAGCCGCACTTCCAAGTGGATACGGGGTGTGTTCAATTAATGGAACGGGAACCGTAGCCGGTGGAATCGATGCATTTGGTAATCGTCTTCAAGTTGGTGGAATTGGTGATGTTTCAGGGGATGAAGCAGGTGGTGCTTTTATTGCACGTAAAGTTCTTCGTGCTGTGTATGATGATTTATATCGTTGTTCAAAACCATCACAATTAACGCAACCTGTTTTAGATTTGCTAGGAGTAGAAGATAAATACTATTATATCGAAGCCATTTCAGAACTTTATGGGAAACGATTTAATCATACGCCATATATTCAACTGGCATTTGAATGTGCACAAAATGGTGATGAAGCCGCGATTGAAATTTTAGATAATACAGCGCTTCAACTGGCTAAATCATTATGCGGATGTATAAACAATTTAAAATTTGAAACACCTGTGGATATTGTATTAGCGGGGTCCGTCTGGGTCAAACCAAAGACTACTATTTTACTAGACTGGTTCACGGAGTATGTAAAAACAATGATTACTCAATCATTTAATTTAATCGTCTTACAAGTACCACCTGCAACAGGGGCTGTTCTTTGGGCATTAGAAGTAGCGCACGGACAACCGGTTGACAACGATATGCGAGAAAAAGTAATTAACAAAATAGAAACGATGTTTGTCACAGATGAAAAAGTAGCCTAATTTTTAATCAGGGGGGACAATAGGTGCAAAAAACAATTTCATTACTTCAAAAAGGATTAGCGGATGGGGTTTATCCTGGTGGCGTGTTAGCTGTTGGGAATAAGGCCGGTGAATTATTTAGAGTTGCAATAGGGGATGCGAGTGAAAAAACAGTATTCGATTTAGCTTCACTAACTAAAGTTATTTCAACCACAATGATTGCTTTACAATTCATTCAAGAAGGTAAAATGTCATTATATGATCGAATAAGTCAATTTTTCGATGAAGTGCCAGCAGATAAGTCAGAAATTTGTATCATGCATTTAATGACACATAGTGGCGGATTCATTCCATTTCACTCATTTCCTACACTCTGCAAAACACCTGATGAAATTGAAAAAGTTATCTTAAATACCCCTCTACAATATGAAGTGGGTTCGGATGTTATTTATAGTTGCACCGGGTATATCACGCTCGGTAAGATTTTAGAAAAAATAAGTGGATCCCCGCTTGATGAGCTATTTGATGAGTACGTTGTAAAGCCTTTGGAGCTAAAAACAATCGGATATAACTTGAAACATGATCACATAGCAAAAACGTCAGATGATGATGAAGCGGGAATTGTTCATGATCCAAATGCTCGTTTT
>JBOFCV010000015.1:0-4424 GCA_051646305.1 Turicibacter sp. | reverse complement strand
TCTAACCTCTTTAAATCGAATACGCCCACATGTTTCTGATTTGTGATTCGATGTTTTCAAAGGTCCATAGTGTATTACTTCGCTCGATACTATTTGGATCATGAACTAAAAATTTCCCATCTTCGTATCCATAAATCACGATAAAGTGACCCGTTGTTGTAAAGTCTCCCGGTCCCATCGCACAAATAATGGGATGTCCACTCTCTATTTCTTTAATCATTGTTGGTTCCCAAAGCGCTAATTCTTTTACGTTCAATCCATATTCTTTTGCTCCAGTTGATAAGAGTTGCCAATCAGTTCCACTTCCTGCAACACTGTAACCATTGCTTTCACTGAACTTCGCTATTTCTAACGGTGTTGCCAACATATTTTGGGTAAGTCCAACAACGACCATCGATAAACTAGTCGGTCCACATCCCGCAACTGCCATGATACTATTACTATAATCAGAATAACCCCATCTTTCATCCCATTGTAAAAATAACGGAATGTCACTATTTTCTTCTTCATTTGTTAACTTAAATTTATCTGAACGATCCTTTTTCACCGGGTAATTCACAACAAATTCAATCGTCTCTTGATTTTTAATGACTAACTCTAACAAGTCATCCGGATACTCATCGATCTGATTAATAATTTCATTTATCCTATTATCAGACTTAGCTAACTGTTTAAGGTCTTTTATATAGTCAGAGTTTGATGTATCTATCTCATTGTTTATATCATTTAGACTATCTCCTTCTAACGGTATATCTAAATAACCAGCGCCAACTGTTTGTTCTGTTTGAATCAAACTATCGCTTAGTAGGTAAGACAGTGCAAACTTCCCTGTCTCTATGATGGCTAGTAACAGTAGGACACAGAAGAGGGAAAACCTTACTCGGCGTCTAATTAATCTCTTTTTTCTTGATTTCATTGGTCGTGGCATCACTTCATACTCCTTTCAAATGAAACAAAAGAGCATTCTTTTGTTTTGGTAGTGTCATCATACCAAAATAAAGAATGCTCTTTATCCGTTCTATTCTAAGAAAAACCTACGTATTTGTGATGAATTTCTTACGATTTCCCTACAGCATTGGAAGCACGACCTCAAAAACAATTAACTCGTTTTCACTAACCGCCGATATCGTCCCGTGATGCAACTCAACAATCTCCTTTGCAATAGCAAGTCCAAGTCCTGCGCCACCACTTTGTGTGGTACGGGCAACATCTAACCGATAAAACTGCTCGAATATGCGGTTTAGTTTTTCAGGTGCAATTGTATTGCCTCGATTAACAAATTTTATACTGATACTATCTGCTACTTGAGTCACAGTTATTTCAACTTTTGATTTCTCAAATGAGTAATTGGTTGCATTACGAAGTAAATTATCAAACACTCGCTGCATTTTATTAATATCACATTTTATCATCAAGTCAGGAACCGAGTGAAGCATACATTCAAGTTCTTTATTCTCCATAATAGGTTTAAACTCATAAATAATTTGTTCAAGCATCATGGTTAAATTTATAGTACTTAACTCAAGTGTTAAATTTGAAAGGTTAAAGCGTGTGATCTCAAAAAATTCATTAATTAAATCTTCTAGTCGTTCTGCTTTATTTAATGAAATAGAAAGATACTTTTGTCTAAGCTCCTCTGAAATTTGCTGTTCATCATGAAGCAGCGTCAAATAACCAATGACAGAAGTGAGGGGTGTTTTAAGGTCATGTGCTAGATAAACCACTAAATCATTTTTACGTTGCTCAGCTTCTTTTGCAATGATTTCATTATTTCGTACATTCATTTTAATTTGATTTAACTGATTTTCAATTTCTTTTAATTCTTGTGGAAGGGTAATCCATTCCTCTTTTGAATCATAAATATTTTCTGTTGCCGTTATAATATTTTCAAGGTAATCAATTGTTTGTTTCCAATGGTAAAAAATCAAGATAAAAATTTCTATCACAATTAGGGTGACAACAACTGGCACCCGATTGAGTGAGATATATTTTAAAATAGGATAAAACAATTCATATCCGTACCAGGTACGCCATGAACAAATTGTTAGTCCTATAATAAAAATTGCCACAGTCAACACCATACAAATAATGACGGAAGTAAAAAAACTTTTTATGATACGAAGTAATAGCTTTATTTTAAATTGCTCCATATTATTATTCAACTTGATAGCCAACTCCCCATATCGTTTTAATAAATTTAGGATTTTTTGCTGGTTCATTCATTTTCTCACGGAGCCTTCCGATGTGGGCCATAACCGTATTATTGTTGTTACTTAGATATTTTTCTCCCCACACGGCTTCAAATAACTCTTCGGATGAAACGACGACTCCTTGTTTGTCGCATAGATACCATAAAATCGAAAATTCAATCGGTGTAAGTGATAACGGTTTTCCAAACAGCGTGCAAATGTGGGTATCTTTATTTATGCTAAGCCCGCGAATATCGTACTCCTGATTGCTAACGGTCGTTTGGTGAATAATTGGATTATATCGCATGTATCGTCGTAATTGAGTTTTTACACGTGCAACAACTTCTAACGGATTAAATGGTTTTGTTATATAATCATCCGCCCCAATTGTTAATCCCATGATTTTATCCATATCTTCAACCTTTGCCGTTAACATAATGATTGGAAATACGTGCTTTTCTCGAATATGTTTACAAATATCAAACCCACTCATATCGGGTAGCATCACATCTAAAATTGCTAAATCGAGTTTGACTGTATTAACGCAAGCTAAAGCGTCCTTCCCATTATAGAATTTATATACAGTGTAGCCATCATTTTTCAAATATAACTCCATCAAATCAGCTATTTCTTTTTCATCATCAACAATTAATATACTTTCACTCATTTCTTTAGATTATCCTTTCAAACAGCCTCGTCATCTTCATGACAAATCCTTTTGGTGTTTTCATTTTTACGTGAATTGTAACATTAAACGTAATGTTATGTAAATCCTTAGCTTAACAATAATTGGAATTCAAAACCTATGATTTCATTTTAATTCTAGAATTAATAAACAGACATTAAAATAAATCATTATACTATTTTTTACACACTATAAAAGCGACAATTTTCGACACGAAAACGCTTTGATTAGTCCTAAAATAATATGGTATACTTGCATAAAGTTCCATATTTCATTTTTTTTGGTATAGGTGTTGTAAATTGCTATTTGCAGGCGTATAATTACTCCTTGTTCAATTGTAAATTTTTGAGAAAGTAGGGGTGAGACGATGTTATCTTATGAATTTTTATTTGATATCGCCTTAATATTATTAAGCACAAAAGTGTTAGGACTTATTACAAAGAGAGTACAATTACCACAAGTCGTTGGGGCATTGCTCGCTGGGTTACTTTTAGGGCCTGCATGTTTTAATGTTTTACATGAAACTGACTTCCTTTTACAGTTAGCGGAACTTGGCGTTATCGTATTAATGTTTACCGCTGGTCTGGAAACCGATATATCAGAATTAAAAAAATCAGGTAAAGCCTCGATCATCATTGCAATTCTTGGGATGATTGTTCCTCTAGTTGGAGGATTCGCGGTTGCTTCATTCTTTAATAAAGGTGGAATTTCTGATGCTTCGGCACCGATTCTACTTCAAAATATTTTCATCGGGATTATTTTAACAGCAACTTCTGTTAGTATTACTGTTGAAACACTAAAAGAATTAGGTAAGTTAAGCACACGTGCTGGAAATGCAATTTTAGGCGCAGCTATTATTGATGATATCTTAGGTGTCATCGCATTAACCGTTGTGACAAGTATGACGGATACTTCAGTTAGTATTGGTGTTGTCTTATTAAAAATTGTTTTATTCTTTGTTGTGGGTGGTGGAGCCGCCTGGATATTCTCTAAATTAGTTGAAAGATATATGCGTTCTCATGATCGCGACTTAAGACGTTATGTAATTTTAGCCTTTGTCTTCTGTTTATTACTTTCATTCTCTGCAGAACACTTCTTCGGTGTGGCGGATATTACTGGAGCATTTATGGCTGGTCTTATGTTATCAAGAATTAATCGCAAACACTATATTATGGCTCGCTTTGATACAACAGCCTATATGTTATTATCACCGGTATTCTTTGCAAGTATCGGGGTTAAGGTTGTTATTCCTGAAATGTCTGCAACATTAATATTATTCTCAGTTGTCTTATTAATTGTTGCTATTGCTTCAAAAATTATTGGTTGTGGACTTGGGGCTAAGATTGCTCACTACACAAATAAAGAAGCGATTCAAATTGGAACTGGTATGGTTTCACGTGGTGAAGTCGCTTTAATTGTTGCAAGTAAAGGATCAGCATTTGGTTTAATGGGATCTGTCTTCTTTGGACCAGTTGTTATCATGGTTGTTGTGACAACAATCATTACACCGATTCTTCTAAAAATTATCTTCACAGAAAAACATAATAAAG
>JBOFCV010000537.1:0-1965 GCA_051646305.1 Turicibacter sp. | reverse complement strand
ACCATATCTTGTTAACGCAAGTCTCCTTGACTTCCTGAGTAACAATAAAGTTACCTACATTGAACTGAGTATATACTTTCCTAACTGCGTCTTCTAGTAGGCTACTATCCTTTTTTTTCTTAGATATAAGGTTTTTGTCGATGATCTGTTTAATAACCTTGGATCTGAGGTTTTTAATATGAATAGGAAAGTTTCTTACATTAAACGATTCCCCATTGAGCGCAGTGAGTAGCTTATTGACTGGAAGGGGTCTAATACCAACTTTCTTGTGCACTTCCTGCAAGACTTTGTCACCTGGAGTTGCCTGCCTGGATAATACCTTTCCGTTTCGTAGTTCAATACATTCAGCCACAAGTAATTCACACAAAATAGTGACACGTAGTGGCATAGAAATCGACTCATTAACTGCTGAAATAGTCCTGCTAAATAATGCACATATTAGAAACTCTTCATATATGTTACTTTCACAATCCAGAAAGTTATCATCGTCAATATTTCGCCGGACCGTCACACTGATATTCATGACATTAGCATAAAATTAAATTAAGGATTTAGAAACAATAGGCTGACTTTACTTAAACTTAAAGTAGAGGTCATTGTATCTAGCGCAACCTGAATGTACCAAGTATAAAAATGAGTTACTAAATTTGTCCAAAGACTCGGTGGTTGCCATTTACCGAATATTCGTCCATTATCGATTTTGAGAGATAATACAAATTTGTCTTTCTCTTCTTTGATTTTCAAATTTACTCCTCTTGCCATGTAAAACGAACACTCACAATGAATCGAATAAAACTTGCGAAAATAAGGTGGAAAATTGTGATTGTCTTAGAATACTTCGAACATGCAAATGCATGTTTTTACCACATTTTAAAAATATGGCCCGTCACAATTGAGCACAGCATATATTCCCATCGTCATGATAATCTCTAATGAGGCTTGCTATTGTCTCAAAATTCTGAGCATTTATCACGCAAGAAAATCTAAAATGGTTGTTCCTAGACTGCAATTTAGTATCATCATCTGGATCTGGACAGAACCTAACCACTTTCTAATAACTAGTTGTCATATCGATTTTTGTATAGTTTTCCGGGTTAAACCGTGCCTTAGATAAGCTAGTTTTTGCTCAAAACTTATTATCCTACTCTTAATTTAGAATTATATTTTGGAAGTTCTAATATGCTAACCCTTTAATTTTTTCAAGGATGAGAGATAATTCATCAATGAGAAGTTACAAATTAAGTATGCAGCACACTGCCAAAACTTATGTGTATTGAAATAAATCATTGAATTCGATAATTATAAAACAGCTTATCCTACTACTGATGACTATATGCTCTTTTAATGTAGAGGGGCCAACACCTTAGTGGTCCATTCTGAATACACACTATATTTCCGAAAATCCATCTTTATCTTAAATATCCTTAACTAAATTAATAAGCATTTGTTAGTAACAATATAATCCTAAATTTCAGGATTAAAAGCGAGAAAAAGGTTTGAATTATTGAATTTTATTAATACCGACTAACTAAGCGGCTGGTGCTGGAGACGGTGTATCCGCTGCGTTAGGCCCACCTTCTTCAGCTGGTAATCCCTCAGCATCCTGATTTTCATCAGCATCCTCAGCCCCTTCAGCCCCTTCAGCTCCTTCAGCTCCCTCAGCTCCCTCATCATCCCGATTTTCATCAGTATCCTCAGAAGCATTGCTTCCATTGAGGAACGCCTTTGCAGCTACGCCTGATATGTAGGTAATAACATCGTCTGAAAGTGTACCTAGATTATTTGCTATGTTAGTAATGACCTGTTGGAATATGGTCCTTATGACCGTTGGGACCAACTTAACCTTCAATTTTAGCTTACCGTCATGATCGATGTAAAACGCATGTCTTGTCACAAAAATAGTGATATGCTGAATAGGAATCAAGTCCTTCATACCGACAGCTTTGTATATATCAGAATTCTCCG
>JBOFCV010000527.1:0-3630 GCA_051646305.1 Turicibacter sp. | reverse complement strand
CCTAACGTTTATTAGTATTATTTTAATGAGTGGCTGTTCCGCAGAACCTAAAGACATCATCATCCACGATATCGAACTTCAAGCTACACAAACAACTGATTGGACAATCCTAGATGAGGGTCCCGATGAGTATATTCTTGTTAATTCCCAAACGAAAGAAAAGGCTGGCAATGTCATTTTATACATAGAAGATAAACCCGTGCAACTAAGTGCAACTGATGCCGTAAAGTTTCTAAATAATGACCCGACCTTTTCACTATCCACCTATTCAGAGTAATACATGCTATGTTTACTTTTCTAGTCATGATAAAGCTAAGAGCTATCTTGAGTTGACAATGCTTATTGTCAACTCAAGATAGCTCTTAGTTATTTCATCTATTCTATTTTTAGCCTAGAAAATTTGTATCGTAGTAGGGATAGTATCCATTCACTGGCCCTAGCGGACGGGGAAAAGTTGAATTTACAACTGGATTTCCGTTATATGTATGAACATTTGATGTTTCATATACGAGGGCGGGTTGCGTTGGAATTAACCCTTGGAGCTCTTTTGCCTTTGTTAACTCAACTGAATCACTTGATGTTTGGGTTGATGGTGCTGTTTTAGTGGTTAATGGTGACACATACATCGGTTGTTGCGTGCTTGGATAACCACCTTGCTTTGCTGAATACATGCCCTGTGGGATATATCCCGTTTGCATGACGGGATATGGATAACCTCCCGGTTGAACTTGATACATGTTTTGAGGGGAATAATTAGTTTGTTGTGGCTGATTCATCAGTTGCTGCGGATACATTCCTTGTTGTCCCGGGTATACTCCTTTGGGAGGAAATCCTATTTGTTGCGTTTGGTTCATCATTTGAGATGGGTACATATTTTGGGGCGGTTGTTGGGGATATCCTCCTTGTGGTGGAGGAGGCGGTGGTGGAGCGGGTTGGGCGTATCCGCCTCCTGATCCATTGTGACTAAAGTTAGAAAAAGCATAACCTGCTAGTCCACCTAAAAGGAAAGAAGTAATGCCGCCACCAAAAAAGCCACCTCCAAATCCGTTGATATTATTGTTACTAGCTATTTCTGCCCCATCATTCCGATTACCATAATTTCCGAACGGCAAAGCAGATGAATTAGATAAAACATTTCTCCCTGCATTAAACATCATATTTGTCATATTTGGATTATTTGATAGAAATTTAGCGCCGCCTTTTACCATACTCGGTACGTTCATGGCATTCAAACGGAAATCTTGAAATGGCACCCGATACATAAAACATCCCTCCTCATCTTATTTTATCTTATGTATTAGAGTGAATACCGTGAGCTTTTCGTCTAATCAAATTCAAAATGATAGTTAAAAAAGTATTAGTTCAACAAGGCAACTCCCGCCTAATAAACTAACACTCTTTTCGTTTCTACCAAATTTTAATTATTAGTTTTCTAATATCTGATTTAGCATCGCAATCATCCCATTTAATTGCTCATTTGTAACACCTGCAAACCCTCTTGCCGCACGAAGTGGGAAATTTTCAACCATTGCCGCAATCATGGCATCACTGATTGCTTCATCTGCATTTCCATTCATCGTCGGTTTGGGGAATAACGTTTGAACATAGGCAGCAGTTCTTGGATCCTTCATTAAATCACCAACCGTTGTATTCGGCGTTACAACCATCGGTAAAACAGTGCTTGAGATAACAGTGACTGTCTGGCTTAAAATGATGTTTTGAGATGATTGACCGATCATCACTTCATACACCCCAGTACCGCAGTACCAATCATTTATCTCCGTATTATAATAAGCAAAAGCACGTTTATCCAGTGTTAGCGTCACCGTTTTTGTTTCACCCGGTAAAAGGTTAACCTTTACAAAGTTTTTCAATTCTTTCTCAGGACGCATCGTCACACCCGTATGATCTTTTACGTATATCTGCACCACTTCTTTACCCGCTCGCGTTCCCGTATTGGTCACGTCAACACTCACCTGCAACGTCTCACTATCAAGTAACGACTCATGACTTAACTTAAGATTTTCAAAAGCGAAGGTCGTATAACTTAACCCATGGCCGAAGGGGAAGAGAACAGGTAGCTTTTTCGTGTCATAGTAGCGATAGCCTACAAAAACGCCTTCACGATATTCCACCACATCTTTCGTACCTGGGAAGTTTAAATACGATGGATTATCTTCTAATTTCAACGGGAACGTCTCGGCCAATTTACCGCTTGGATTAACAGCCCCTAATAAGACATTGACCGTCGCCTTCCCAACACCTTCTCCACCGAGATAAACTTCAACAATTCCTTTAACTGAATCCACCCATGGCATTTCAACAGGTGATCCATTATGTAAAACAACCACAGTATTAGGTTGAACCGCACAAACCGCTTCAACTAATTTATTTTGGCAATCGGGTAATCTTAAATGTTTTCGGTCATATCCTTCTGACTCAAATGAATCAGGTAATCCAATAAATAACACTGCCACTTGAGCCGATTTGGCCACGTTGATAGCTTCTAAAATTAATGCTTCATCTACAATATCAGCGTCTGTTGTATACCCACTTGCATATGTTACATCCATTTTTCCATCTATTGAATCAAGGGCACTCTCAATGATTGAGGCGTTTATATGTGAACTTCCTCCGCCTTGGAATCTTGGTTTTTGTGCAAATTCTCCAATAAAGGCAACTTTTTTTGTTTGATTTAACGGCAAGATCTCTTCATTTTTTAATAAAACGATACATTCTTCTTCGATTTTTACCGCTAGCTCATGATGATGCTCTCTGCTAAACTCCCCTTCAATTCGTTGATCATTAAATTTAAATATCACAGTTAACAATCTTTCTACCGCTTTATCTAAGACGGCGATATCTAAACTTCCATTTTTTACAGCTTCGATAATTTCTAAGTCAGTTTCGCCCTTACACGATGGCATTTCAAGTTCTAAACCGGCACGAAGTCCTTCTACGCGATCATTAACAGCTCCCCAGTCTGATACCACAAATCCATCAAATCCCCACTCGTCTCGCAAGATTTCTGTTAATAAGCGAGGATGCTCAGATGCAAATACCCCATTGATGCGATTATAAGAACACATGATCGTCCACGGTTTGGCTTGCTTTACCGCTCCTTCAAAACTTGCTAAATAAATTTCACGTAATGTTCGTTCATCAACTTCTGATGAGCTCGTCATACGACGATATTCTTGGTTATTGGCAGCGAAATGCTTCATACTTGTTCCAACATTCTGACTTTGAACACCTAAAATATGATGGGTCGCCATCTCCGTAGACAAATAGGGATCTTCTGAGAAATATTCAAAATTACGTCCACATAATGGGGAACGTTTAATATTCACCGCAGGTCCAAGCAAAACGGAAACATTTTCGGCTTGGCACTCTTGTCCAAGTGCTTCACCCATTTGGTAGATTAACTCCCGATCAAATGAGGCCGCTGTCGCACACGCAGATGGGAAACAAACCGCCTTAATACTTTGATTAATCCCTAAATGGTCCGCGTTATCCTCTTGCTTTCTCAAGCCATGAGGCCCATCACTTACCATCACACTTGGAATTCCTAACCGCTCCACCCCTTTTAAATGCCAAAAATCTTTCCCTGAACACATTCCCGCTTTTTCT
>JBOFCV010000514.1:0-2270 GCA_051646305.1 Turicibacter sp. | reverse complement strand
GAGAAAAAATGGTTCAAGAGACAATTTCTACTTATGGTAAATTAGATATTGCCATTAATAATGCAGGGGTTATGGGAAGTCCAAGCCCTTTACATGAATTACCTCAAGAAAACATGGAATATACGATGGCAAATAACTTTTACAGTGTTTACTATTGCTGTAAGCATGAGTTAAAACAATTTATCGAACAAAATAATGGTGGTGTCAGTATTAATAATGCCTCTATTGCAGGACTAACTGGATTACCAGGAAACCCAGCTTATGTTGCTTCAAAACATGCTGTGAATGGTTTAACAAAAAACTTAGCATTAGATTATGCGCGCTTTAATATTCGTATCAATTCTGTGAATCCTGCGGGAACGGATACACCAATGGTTGAAGAAGCGATGGAATATGTAAAAGCTAGACGAGCGCAAGCGATAGCTAACGGAATTGATCCAGCACAGGCACAATCGATGGCAGGACAAAAAACGCAAACGACTCAAAAACGAAATGCAACGGCAGAAGAACAAGCTGCTTCAATCTTATTCTTAGCATCTGATGACGCAACACATATGACGGGGGCAACCTTACAAACTGATGGTGGTTGGACATCGTTCTAAAAATAAACTAAGCTCAGATCTCAAGTAGGGAATCTGAGCTTTTTTCATAGGTTCCTAAAGAATAGTTAAGATGGAATAAGTTAAAGATAAGAGGTGAAGAACTAACAACAAGAAGGAGATAATTAGCTAATGGATCATATTTTAGCCACGATCATAAAAGGCATTCCTATTTATTTTTTAGCACTACTTTTGAGCCGTACCGTTGGTAAAAAGATTATCACTAAAATGAATTTTTTTGATTTTGTGATGGGAGTTTCCATGGGATCGATGATTGCTAATGCGGTGATTGATAAAGATCATCCCGTTGTATCAGAGGTCACAGCGCTTACGTTATTTACAATGTTAACAGTTGGAATTAGTTATTTGAGTACGAAAAGCAATTGGTTTAGAAAAGTTATGAATTCTGAGCCTGTGGTTGTGATTGATCATGGCATCATTATTGATAAAAGTTTAAAACAACTACGAATGACGCTTAATGAATTAATGATGAAATTAAGAGAAAAAGATGTCTTCAATTTTGAAACGGTAGAGTATGCGATTATGGAGCGAGATGGCAAGTTATCGGTTTTAGTCAAAGCGGATAAAAAAACATTAACGCCCTATGATATGAATTTGGAGGCAAAAAGTGATGGCTTGCTACGTGATATTATCATTGATGGGAACATCATTGAAAAAAACCTAGCAATAGTTGGGGTGGATAGAAAGTGGGTAGAAGCAAAACTTAAAAGTAAACAGATACACGATGTAACCGAAGTCTTTTATGCTGGAATTGATGGTAATAAAAAACTCAAACTATCCAAAAAATGCTCTGATGAATTTGAGTTGAAAGATCGATATGGCGTCGAGTAAAGAGGAGTAGAATAGATAGGTAACAATAATTGGAAAACTAATTTATATGGGTTCAGTTTAAAAGATCATGGATTAAAAAAATCAATGATCTTTTTTAAGATGATATCTATTTTCCAACCATGACTCATTTGTTTTGAAAACGTTGACATGTGGAGTCAAACATGTAAAACTGTAAGTGTAACTATTTTTAAAGGGGGATAACTTAATGAAAAATTACAAATTTATAGATACAAAGGGAACGTTTAAGTTAGATCATTGTGATGTTAATTCATACTTATATTTTCCGTTAGTGAATGAAGCGGGAATGATGTCTGCTATTACACCAACGTTACACGGGGATATTAAATTAGATCAAAATACATTTGTATTGCCACCTGTATCATCAGAGGATTTACATAATACAAATTCATCAAGAAACTTTTGGGTGAATATGAAAGGTCATGGGGCGTGGTCAGCAACTGGGCATTCAGCCATTCAAAAAGCTTTAAAATTTAATGCGCAAGCCGAAACCGGTTCCGTTGAAGGTGGTTTATTGTGGCATCAATTAACTAGAGAAAATAAAGAAATAGGAATTAAAGCCGTGACAACTTCATTTGTACCAGCAACAGACGATACAGTGGAGTTAAATAAAGTGACGATTAAAAATATCGGAAATGAAGCACTTGAATTTATCCCAAGTGTTGCGGTTCCACTTTATTGTCGCAGTGCCGGGGATATTCGAGATCATCGCCATGTGACGTCATTATTAAATCGGACCGTAATTAAAAAAGATGGAATCTGGGTGAAACCCACGATGTGCTTTGATGAACGCGGACATAC
>JBOFCV010000513.1:0-2406 GCA_051646305.1 Turicibacter sp. | reverse complement strand
TTCTCTTTAAAATCATAAATGTAAGGCCTAACACCTTTTTTGGTTTCTCCACCCTCTGTTCGTACATCCCAGCGGACTATATAGCCGACAGTTACACCTAAAGAGTTTCTATAAGGAAAAAACGCGGAAGGAAAGCCTTTATAAATTCTCTCATTATGGTAAGCAGTGTCGGCGGCAGTAATCGTAGGCGGTTCTTGCGCTAATACTTTCTCTGTTGGTTCTATTTCTTCAGTTAACGCCGTTAGTTCGTCAAATAATTCTTTGGATATCGGTGGTAACTCCTCTATGGAGTTTTGGGTATTTTTCATATCAACCTCTTTTGGGTCTTTACTTGTTGTTATTTTTTGGGAATGGGTTTTATCATGACGTGGTACACCTATATAGTAGCAAGCTTCTAACGGTGTAATACCTTTAATGTATGCGGTAAGTCCGATTAAATCGTTACCGACATCATCGGTAGCAAAATCGCCCCACTTTCCTGTGTTTCCGTTGATAGAAAAAGAATGAGCCACATTGTCGTCTCTTGTAGGATTTTTGACTACATATTCACTCCCTTGCCATTTACCGCTAGGGAGTAGACTTTGAATATAATTTTTATAACCCCGTTGTTTTAATAGCTGATGAGCTTCGGCAAAGAAGTCACGTTTATATTGTTTCGATAGCATAAGGTTTCTCCTTGTTTAAAGTTAATTTAAAGCAGAGAAAGTCTGGGCTTAAAAGACTTTAGTAGCGAAACAAGGGTGTTAACAAAGTTAAGGGGGTGGACAGATTGTGAGTTTTATGCTATCTTTTTTGGAGCAAATAAAAAAACGTCTGTGTTTACCTTTTGTTTGTTAAAGTTGTTCGTTAGAGTTAAAAGCTAAAAACTTGTCGGTAGTCAGCTTTTAATTCATCTAAAAAGTCTTTTGACTTTCTCTATTTTGTTGATAAGGCATCTCTTTAATCAGGGATGCTTTTTTCAATCCTTTGTTAACATATCAGTAAAATCAAATAATTGCAACTTTTGAACTGATGTTTTTTTTGTAATATCACTACTATAAAAAATTACCTTATAATTTGCGCTTTAATGAGTTCTAAGATATATGTTTTTCTATCGACTTACCATCTTACGTTTTGAATGTTTTTGCTGTTCAGCGAAGTTTATTTTAAGAACTCAATATAATAAAAGCTATCATTGAATTAGAATCTGACAAAAGATTATAGACTATAGAAATAATACACTTGTTGATTAGTGGGGTATTTACTATTAGCAACATTCAAAAATTATTAAGTAACAATGTTAGCGACAATGATATTGATAGTTAGCGATGAAATATCTGTATTAACCAACAAAACAAAGGGATAATGTGTTTGCTTTTAATAATTGAGTGTACAAAATAGTTTTCACTTAGACCAAAGAACTTTTAATATTGCTAAATGTACTTTTTTCATTAATTCATTACTACATACAGTTAGCACTTCAAAGCATAAGCGTTGATTATCAATAGCTCTTATTTGATCAACTTACATCTAATAAAACTTAACTTTGGACAATTAAAACTGGCCGTTTTTTACCTGACTCACTACCGTTTCTAGGGCTTAAATCTGCAAGCCATATTTTGCCAACATTAATTTGTTTATTCATACCCTATCTCGTCAAAATCTTTATTCACTTGCATACTATTTTTTCGTACTAATTTACTAGAATAAGTTAATTGAGACTCTAATTCCTGTTGGTAAATATTTTTGTTCATACTTAATGTAGTTCTTTTTGTAGTGAAGTTAAGCATTAATAATCTCAACATCATATTTGGCTATTTCAGAATCATTTGTTATTAATGGAACATTTTCATAAATACTTTGCGCTATTAATATACGATCAAATGGATCTCTATGAAACATCGGCATTGTATCGAGTACTAGAATATGTTCATGGTTAATACTAAGTATTGCATATCCATGTTTTTTTAACTGTATAATAAAGTCATTTGGCAACGTAATTTTATTCAATGACTTTTTGATCTGCAACTCCCATAGCGATGCGATACTAATAAATACTTTGTTATTTAAGTTTGTTATTAATTTCTGAGCATCAGAACATAATTTTTCTGGTTCGCATAAAGCCCAGATAAGAGTATGTGTATCAAGTAACAGTTTCATCTTACTCTCTTATACCAAACTTTATAGCTATATCATCTGGTAACTCTTCAAAGTCTTCGGATATAACAATTTGACCTCTCAACGCACCTAATCTATTGATATTTTTAGAAGTATCATACTTTAGTAACTTAGCTATTGGTTTACCAGATCTTTCAATAACTATTTCTTCTTCATCATCCTCAAGTTTTTTTAGTAAGGAAGATAAATGAGCTTTAGCTGAAGTAATATTAACGAATATCATATTAATAATTATTTGTTGTTTTTATA
>JBOFCV010000505.1:0-3702 GCA_051646305.1 Turicibacter sp. | reverse complement strand
TAACTAGATGTGAAAGAAAAGCCAATGATATATAATGAATAGTGAACTGTATAAAACACTAAAAATAGTCCAATAATTAATACAAAATGTAAGTTTTCATGGAATCGTTTTGGAACACATGTTATAATAAAAAAATGAGAAAAAATAGCTTATAGATGGAGTGATCGAAATGTCTACTACTGAACTTAATGATCAATTACAAGTAAGACGCGATAAAATGGAAGATTTACGTCAAAACGGAATTGATCCATTCGGACAACGATTTAACCGTACTCATTTATCTCAAGAATTAGTTGAGCAATTTGATGCGTTTTCTAAAGAAGAATTAGAAGAAAAAAATATTGAAGTAAGTATTGCTGGACGTATCCGCACAAAACGTGGAAAAGGTAAAGCAGGATTTGCTCATGTTCAAGATATTCAAGGGCAAGTACAAATTTACGTACGTAAAGATATAATCGGTGAAGAATCATATGCATTCTTCGATAAAGTTGACTTAGGTGATATTGTCGGAGTAACTGGTGTTGTGTTCAAAACTCAAGTTGGAGAATTATCAATTAAAGTTAAAGAATATACACCGTTATCAAAAGCACTACGCCCATTACCAGAAAAATATCATGGATTAACAGACATCGAAGAACGTTACCGTCGTCGTTATGTTGACTTAATCATGAATGATGATAGTAAAGAAACATTTATTACACGTACGCGTATTATTTCTTCTATGCGCCGTTATTTAGATAACTTAGGATATTTAGAAGTTGAAACGCCAATTTTACATACAACACTTGGAGGAGCTGCTGCCCGTCCATTTGAAACTCACCACAATGCGCTAGATATGGATTTATATTTACGTATTGCAACAGAGTTACATTTAAAACGTTTATTAGTAGGTGGACTTGAAAAAGTTTATGAAATTGGACGTATTTTCCGTAATGAAGGAATCTCAGTTCGTCACAATCCTGAATTCACATCAATCGAATTATATGAAGCATTCGGTGATATGGAAACAATGATGGACTTAACTGAAAACTTAATTGCTCATATCGCAACTGATGTTTTAGGAAAAACAGTGGTTACTTACGGTGATAAAGAAATTAACTTAGCTGTTGGATTTAAACGTTGGCACATGGTTGATGCAATTAAAGATGTAACAGGTGTTGATTTCTGGGTACCAATGACTTTAGAAGAAGCAAAAGCAATCGCTAAAGATAAAGGTGTTGAGATTTCTGCTCACCACACTGGAGTTGGACATGTTATTAACGAATTCTTCGAAACATTTGTTGAAGAGCAAATCGTTCAACCAACATTCATCTACGGACATCCAGTAGAAGTATCTCCATTAGCTAAGAAAAATGCTAAAGATGGTCGCTTTACGGATCGTTTCGAATTATTCATTGACGCTCGCGAATATGCAAATGCCTTCACTGAGTTAAATGATCCAATTGATCAAAAAGAGCGTTTTGAAGCTCAGTTAATGGAAAAAGAATTAGGTAACGATGAAGCATCTGAAATGGATGTTGATTACATCGAAGCTTTAGAATACGGAATGCCACCAGCAGGTGGAATGGGTCTTGGAATTGACCGTTTAGTTATGTTATTAACTAACTCACCATCAATCCGCGACGTCTTATTATTCCCAACAATGCGTAAAAAATAATTTATATAGATAAAGTCCAAGTTACCCTGTTTAGGGTAGCTTGGGCTTTTTTTTGAAGAAATCTTTAATTAAAAGTTTACAGTAGTGAGATGAGGGAGACTTCGATATGTCTTAAATTAGAGAATTATATTATATATTTAGCCTATTAAGTATTAAAAATTTATGTTTCTAAAAAAAGAAATTCGTCGAAATAACAAGGAATATGAATTATTCAGGGATACATGTACATAATAAATTTGAAAGAGATATAAAGTCTGACCTATTTTATTGTGAATGAAAGTAAAATGATTTCACAATTCTTGTTAAAGAAGATCTCGATTGATAACGCAAAACACATCAAATTAGGATTAAAAGAAGGTAGTAGATGATATGACAATTAGTATAATATTAGATTATTTTAGATTATATGGGTTGTATTTCTTATTTTTAATTGTTTTTTTAGAGTACTTAAATTTACCTGGATTACCGGCAGGTATTATTATGCCAGCGGCAGGTATTTTAATTGCAACTAGTGAAATGGATTTTTTACAAGCTTTAGTCATATCAATTATTGCAGGAATCCTTGGAAGTTATACGTTATATATGATTGGATATTTTGTAGGAAAGCCGTTATTAGATAAATTTTATGTTAAGTATGATCAGGTTAGGACGGGGGTTGATAAAATAACAGGTTTTACGACGCGTCATGGAAATAAGGGAGTATTTATTACTCGATTAATTCCTGTGGCTAGAACATTAATCTCATTTAGTGCAGGGGCTTTTAGAATGAAGTTAGGTCCATTTACAACGTATTCTATTCTAGGTATTACGATTTGGAATAGTGCTTATATATATGCAGGGTATGCATTTGGTTATTTATTTTTAAAATAGACAATTTGTACAGAGAGAGTTGTATAAAATTTTACGTTAAATAAAAAGTGATGTTAGATGGTGTGGTTTTTTCTAATATCTTTAAAGTAAGAGAAGCACTTTTTAAAAATCAATTCAAACTTTATCAAAAACTGACGTTACGGATTAAGTTCAAAACAATACCATAAAATGTAAAAGTTGTGTTGACAATGTGTCCGGTAGGTGCTAAGATATTCACATCAAAGAATTAAATTCGTTGAAGAGAAAGAGTAAGTTCATTTAATACCTTACAGAGAGTCGACATTTGCTGAGAGTCGATGGTTACAAATTAACTGAAAATCATCTCTGAGAAGTGAGGCTGAAACTATAGTAAGTCTTATCGGGCGTCTTTTCCCGTTACCAAAGTAAGCTTGTTAAAACCTTTAATAGGTAAGACATGTAAAGCGCTATAGTCTTTTTTAGTCTATAGAAATTGGGTGGTACCACGGAGAACTTTCGTCCCTTGAATTTATTTCAAGGGGCTTTTTTTATTTTCTAAAACACAAGTTTGAAAATAAATCAGTTCTTCAAAGGAGTAGTAAATCAAAAAGTTGAGGGGAGTGGTTTGGGTGGAATCTGATATTAGTGGTGGTATTGAAGGGTAAACATTTATAGATAGTACGACTAGTCTATAGGAGAATGAATTAGATTATCTTGGATAATCAACACTGTTTCTTAACAGTTGGGGCTTGTTTTAATTAAGCTTTTTGAATTGAGAAAAAATAAAAGATATGAATTAAGTTTTGGGGGAACAAGATTTGATTCAAAGGAGGAGAATGTGATATGAATAAGTTATCAAGAAAAGATTTAATGCTAATTAGTTTAATGTTATTTTCAATGTTTTTTGGGGCAGGAAATTTAATTTTTCCACCGTTGCTCGGTCAAAGTTCTGGATCTGAAATGTGGATTTCGATGGTTGGATTTTTTATTACTGCTGTGGGATTCCCAATTTTAGGGGTTGTTGCAGTTGCCAAATCAAAAGGGTTATATCATTTAGCAAAACGGGTAAATCCGGTGTTTGCATCGGTATTTACGGTCTTAATCTACTTGTCAATTGGGCCAGGTCTTGGGATTCCACGTGCAGGAAGTTTACCATTTGAAATGGCTGTCGCACCTTATTTACCAGTAGCATTTTCAGTTGTATTAGCACGTTTTTT
>JBOFCV010000479.1:0-9224 GCA_051646305.1 Turicibacter sp. | reverse complement strand
AAAAAAAATATAAAGGATAATTTATTACGTGCAGCAGAGGAGTTTGATTTAGATATCGATAATCTTCCCAACTTATTAGGTATGTCTTCCAAAAAAATAAATGCAATTTTAAATGATGAACCATGTATCCTAAGTGAAGAAGAAAATCATTTGCTCAACCATCGATCATTTTTCTTAGCGGAAGGGATAACCATGCTTTCCCCACAAGAAAGAATGGAAGTTATTATTAAAAGTACATTGATGGGAGAGTGTAAACTTTCAGCGAAAAGCTTAGCTAAATATGCAAATGTTCCGTTACAAGTTTTCGAGGATTTCTTAGATACAGATAAAGAAATTGATGGAAAATATCTTGGTAATATTTATTTTAATTTATATATGCTACTTGTTACTTTGTACACAGATGCCAAAGAAAATAGATAATAATGCTATGGTTTTTATAAACTATACTTTTTAGACAAATATATAACGTAAAGAGGTGGAGTCATGGATTTTGATGTGATAGTAGTGGGTAGTGGGATTGGCGGTTTGACGAGTGCAGCGAGGCTTGCAACACTTGGATATAAAGTTGGAGTTTTTGAGAAACATTTTTTAGCAGGTGGTTATGCGACGAATTTTAAACGTAAAGGGTACGAATTCGATGTGTCATTGCATGGGATTGGTGGTTTACAAGAAGGTGGAAATCTGTATCGAATTTTAAAGTATTGTGGCGTTTTAGATAAAATTGTGCCGCTTAAAAATGAAATGGCTTATCAAGTAATGTGGAAAGATAAGTTGGTAACCATTCCAAATGATTTGACTCAGTACAGACAGCTATTAATTGAAATGTTTCCAAATGAGGCGCAACATATTGATAAGTTATTTAAGGCAATTCAGTCATTTGCAGATGGATTTGAGCGCTTTATTTTAAATGAAAACAGTTCGATTTTTAATAAGATGCACCCAAATGTCGCCTTATTTATGAATTGGTCTGGGAAAACGACGGAAGAAGTCGTTAAAAAGTACGTGAAAGATGAAGAGTTTATCACATTTTTTACGGTTTTGTGGACGTATTATGGATTACCACCTAAACAATTATCAGCTCTTTATTTCTTTATTCCGTGGATATCGTATCACCATCATGGAAAGTTTTATATCAAAGGTGGAGGACAGGCTTTATCTGATGCATGTGTTGAAGTGATTAAAGAAAATAACGGTGCCGTGTATTTAAAATCTGAAGTTGAAAAAATTCATGTTGAAAATAATGTGGCAACAGGAATTACGTTAAAAAATGGACAACAGTATCGTGCAAAATCGATTATTTCAAATATTAACCCAAGTGATACGCATCGTTTTTTACCACAAAATTCATTAGATACGAAGTATGAAGAGAAGCTTTTAAACTCTAAAGTGGGATGTACGTTATCACAATTATATATTGGACTGAAATGTCATCCAAAAACATTACAAATTCCTGAAGATGAAGTCTTTTTCTTAGGTGGAAATAGTCATGAAGAAGATTATGAATTAGCACGACATAATGAGTATGAAAGAAGTGGTTTCCTACTCACGAATTATAATACACTTGATTCAACTTTAAATGATGAGAATAAGGGCGTTTTGACTGTAACGTATCTAGATAATTATGAGTATTGGTCGAAAAAGTTAGAGACGTATAAACAACAAAAACAAGAAGTCACTGACAAAATCTTAAAGAGATTGGAAGCAATATATCCAAACTTTATTGAAAATGTTGAGGTTTTAGAGCTTGGGACGCCAAGAACGATGGAACGCTACACGAAAAATTGTAAGGGTGCCGTTTATGGATACGCTCAAACGGTTGATCAGGCGGGGCGACATCGTTTGAAATCTAAGACATCGATTCACAATTTATGGTTAGTTGGCGCATATGTTAATCCGGGCGGTGGCTATGAGGGAAGTATTTCATCGGGAATGGTTGCGGCACAAGCGGTACATCGGTTTTTAAATGTGAAAAAAGCTTAGAATTTTCTAAGCTTTTTTATCTAATATTCAGTCATTTTTATAGTTGTGATACCTGGGTAATTGCTCAAGTTTTCTAATAAGACTGTGTAATCAACTGAACGTCTTGATTTATTGGTTGATAATTTAAAGGCAATTCGATTTGTTTTATCGTCCATCACTTTTAGCTGGATATCGGATACTTGGTAATTATATGTTTCGGCAATTTCGTTTATATGTTTTAAGGTTTCTGATAGATGTGCACATCGAACTTTGATGAAGAAGCGTGTGTATTTACCGCCAGGAATGAAGGTTGAGGCACGGTCAAAAACAGTTAAAGTTAAAATGATAGAAATAAATCCGATGATTGCGATCGGATAAGCACCACAACCGATGGCTAAACCAAGACAGGCAACAGCCCAAAGGCTTGCAGCAGTTGTGAGTCCTTTAATTGTTGAACCTTCTTTCATAATTGTTCCGGCTCCTAAGAAACCGATACCTGAAATAACTTGTGCACCTAATCGTGTTGGATCGATGCTAATTTGTCCTTGATAACTTTGTGCTGTGTATGCACCGAGTTGCATGATGACACAAGCGCCAACTGCGACTAACATATGTGTTCGTAAACCGGCTGGGCGATGAGTACTTTCGCGTTCCCATCCGATTAAACCACCAATTACCATGGATAATAAGGTGCGAATTGCAATATCAATAATGACTTGAATGTCCAAAGGACTCCCCCCTTTTTTGAGTATTAGAATGAATTAAATAATAACTTTTTATTACATATCATTCATATTTAAGAAAAAGATGTGAGATAATTTAATTAGTGTTCATTATACTACAATATATTACAAAATATAGGAAAATATGAAAAGACAACTCTATTTATTTCAAAAAAAGAGTAAATTTTATCTTTTTAAATAGGTAGCTAAATTTTAAAATAGAGATAATAAAAAAGGAAAATACATATGACGATTAGACATTTAAGAATATTTATAATGGTAGCGGAAAGTGGTTCGATGACGATGGCGGCAAAGCTTTTATTTATATCACAGCCATCTGTTAGCCAAGCGATTAGAGAAATCGAAGAGAATTATGATGTGAGGTTATTTGAGAGACTATCAAAGAAATTGTATATCACGGAAAGTGGTCAATTGTTACTTGAGTATGCGCGACACATTGTGAAGTCTTTTGATGAAATGGAAGTTGAGTTGAAGAACACAGGGAAAAGTATTAGGTTACGTATTGGTGCAACGATTACGGTTGGGACGTGTATGCTTCCACCAATGATTCAAGGATTTGAGAAAAAGCAGGAAGATGTTGTGATTAATGTAGTGGTTAATAATACGAATATCATTCAACAGATGATTTTGAATAGCCAACTAGATGTTGGGATTGTTGAAGGTGAAGTCACGCATCAAGATATTATAAAAGTGCCTATTTATAGAGATAATTTAGTGGTTGTTGTGGGGAAGGAACATCCATTTTACGGTGAAAAAGAGATATCAATTCAACAACTTTCGGGTCAGGATTTGATTTGTCGTGAAGAAGGTAGTGGGTTAAGGGAGTTGTTTGAGCAAATTTTAATAAAGAATCAGGTTAAAATGAATATAAAATGGTGCTCTACCAACACAGAAGCTATTAAAAATGCGACGGTGAGTGGTCAAGGGATTTCTTTATTCTCTACGTTAATGATAGAAGAAGAATTAAAAAATCAAACACTACATATTGTGCCAATAAACGGCGTGAATATTTCACGTGATATTTGTGTAATCTATCATAAAAACAAGTTTTTATCAGAAAATCTTAAACAGTTTATGACTTATTTGGATGAGAGATAGGAAGTTAACTAACTAACAAAAAGGGAAATGAGTGAGCCTCATTTCCCTTTTTGTTAGTTAAGTATTAAAAAATAAAGTAAGCGAGTGTCCCAATAATCCCAGAGCCAAAAATAACTAAGATTGGATTGGCTTTGAATTTTCTAAGGGCAACTAATCCACCAACAAATAATAAGAATTCAATCATTTGGAAGTTAGATAAAAGGATATCTTGTTTTTCAGCTTGGAAAATAGCAAGCGTTAAAATGGATAACCCGGCAGAACTAATCAGTGCAACAACGGCTGGGCGTAAACTAGCTAAGATAACTTGGATTGCATTCAGATTACGATATTTATAATAAAAGTGAGCTAACAATAAACAGATAATAAATGAGGGAATCACAGCCCCAAGTGAACAAATAATAGCACCTGGTAAACCAGCTAATTGCGTTCCAACAAACGTTGCCGAGTTAATTGAAATAGGACCAGGCGTCATCTCGGCAATCGTAATTAAATCTGCAAATTCAGCAAGTGACATTAATTGATGTGTATTAACGATTTGATTTTGAATCAAAGGAATGGCAGCATAGCCACCACCCACACTAAAAAGTCCGACTTGAATGAAACTTAAAAATAACAACCACAACATATTAGCAATCTCCTTTCAACTCTTTTTTAGATTTAAGTAAATCCAAAACAAGTGTTACAATACCGACCCCAATACAAAGTAGAATAATTGTCATCGCACTGATCCCAATGATATAAGCCATAACAAAGGCAATAATCATTAAACTAATATATAAAATACTTTTTGTCTTAATAATATTAGTGGCAAGATTAATCACTACATCAATAATAACGGCGGCCACCCCAGCTCGCATCACTAACAGTGCCGTCGCAATGATAGGATTTGAACGGAATTGATCATAAAAGACAGCAATAATTGAAATAATCGCAATCGGCGGAATACAAGTTCCTAAAACAGCGACTAAAGAGCCTAAAATTCCTTGCATGCGATATCCCAATATGACCGACGCATTAACGGGGATTGGCCCTGGTGAAGATTGAGCAATCGCTGTAATATCTAACATTTCACTTTCTTCTAACCATTGTAATTCTTCAACAAATTTCTTTTTCATGAGTGAGACAATAACGAAGCCACCACCAAACGTACAGGCACTTAGCATGAAGGTAGATTTAAAAAGCAACCATAATATTTTGAAATCTCTCGTATTTTTTTTATGAGACATTGTATATTCACTCCCGATCATTTAGAATATTGCTTTACCTGTTTAGTATACGGTTATATTATCCATATGTAAAATACGTATATTTTATTAAAGTAATAGGTAAATGATTATGGTTAGAGGTGCGAACACGATATTAGAAAATCTCATGATAAAAATAGGGTGAATAACAAAAAAACTTAGAAAGAGTAAATTTGACCTCTTTTCTAAGTTTTTTTATGAGATAGAAAGAACTTCTAAATAATTTTAGAAGTTCCTTTAAATTTAATGATATTTCTTATTTAGTTAAATATCCTTCTAAAGCTTTTGATAATTGGTCAGGACAAGAAGTTCCTTTTTCACGGCAATCAATCCCTTTTAAGCGATCAATGGCTTCGTTAACTGTCATGCCTTTAATTAATGATGAAATTCCGATTAAATTTCCGGCACATCCGCCGATAAATTGAGTTGAGACAATCTTATTATCTTCAATTTCAAATTGAATTTCTCTTGCACAGACACCACTTGTTTTGTAAGTTTCCATGTGAATTCCCCCGTTATATTTTCGATTTTTAGTTTATATGAAAGCAATATACTTCCGTAAACTTAGTAGACTTACAAATATTGTAACGTAATCCTGTTTTTTAATCAATGCTGTAAGCGTAATTAAATATGTGGTGATTTCGGGTGAAGCGTTTCAAGAAAACACTTGCAAAAATAGACGTATACACTTATAATGTTTGAGGAAATGGAATACAGGAGGAACGACTATGGGAGAATGTATTGCGAATCATTTTAAAGTTGGGTTTAAACCCTTTGCAGCTAAAGAAGCAATTTTTCAAGGAAATGCGTATCGTATCGCATTTTTAACATCTCGTATTGTACGTTTAGAATACGCAACAGATGGAAAGTTTGAAGATCATCCAACACAAGCATTTTGGTATCGTGAACAAGATGTACCTAAAATGACAGTAAAAGAAGATGATCAAGTCCTTGAGGTGACAACTGATCACTTACGTTTAAAGTATTTTAAAGAGCAACCTTTTAGTGGCGATACCTTAACAATTGAACTAAAGTATTCTTGTAAAATTTGGCGCTTCGGGTTGGAAGATACGTCGAATTTGGGCGGGACCGCAAGAACACTTGATAATGTTGATGGTGAATTAAAGTTAGAAAAAGGATTAATGTCTCGTGATGGTTATGTAGTGATTGATGATTCTAAATCATTGATTTTCAATGAACAAAGTTGGCTAGCGCCACGTCAAACACACGGAATTGATACGTATTTCTTCGGATATGGATCAGATTACAAAGCATGTATCGCAGATTATTCGAATCTAACTGGAAAAACTCCAATGTTACCAAGATATGCACTTGGAAACTGGTGGAGCCGTTTTTGGCAATATAGTGACACCGAATTAGAGACATTAATCAACCGTTTTGAAACCGAGCAAATTCCTTTATCAGTTTGTATTATCGATATGGATTGGCATAACACAAACATTGATCCAAAGTATGGAAGTGGCTGGACAGGATACACTTGGAATAAAGAGTTATTCAAGCAACCGGATGCGTTTATGAAATGGCTTCATGATAAAGGTTTAAAAACAGCTCTAAATTTACATCCAGCTGATGGAATTCGTGGTAATGAAAGTTGCTATCCAGAAGTTGCTAAGTTTATGGGGGTTAATGCAGATGAAGAACAGCCTGTTCCATTTGATATTTCTGATCCTAAATTCATGAAGGCGTATTTCGAACTTGTTCATCATCCAATGGAGGACGAGGGTGTTGATTTCTGGTGGATTGACTGGCAACAAGGAAAAAATTCGTCGATTAAAGGATTAGATCCGTTATACTTCTTAAATCATTTACATTATCTTGATTTAGGTCGCGATGGATCAAAACGCCCATTTACCTTCTCACGCTGGCCAGGACTTGGTGGTCACCGTTATCCAATCGGATTCTCGGGTGATACTGTTGTGAGTTGGGAATCACTTAGCTATCAACCATTCTTTACATCAACTGCTGCAAATGTTGGGTATGGATGGTGGAGTCACGATATCGGTGGACATTTCCAAGGTATCGATGATTCAGAATTATATGCACGTTGGGTCCAATATGGTGTGTTTAGTCCAATTAACCGACTTCATACATCAAGCGGAATTTTCAACCGTCGCGAGCCTTGGCGTCATACGCACGAAGCGTTCACAACTGCAAAAAAATTCTTAAATTTACGACATGAATTAGTACCGTACATTTACACGATGTCTTGGCGCAATGCACAAACTGGGTTACCATTCATCACGCCATTATACTATGACTATCCTCATGAAGGTCGCGCATACGATTATAAGGATGAATACTTCTACGGAAGCGAATTATTGGTAGCACCTTATGTGACGCCAAGAAGTAAAGTTTTAAATAAAACGTTCAAAGAAGTTTGGTTACCTGAGGGGGAATGGTTCGATTTTGCAACAGGAGAGCCATATAAGGGTGATAATATTTATGCGATGTATGGAGGACTTGAACAGATTCCGGTGTTTGCTAAAGCTGGAGCCATTATTCCAATGGCCGCATTAGAAAAATCGAATCAAATGGATAATCCAGAACATCTCAATGTATTAGTATTCGGTAAAGCAGCTAATAAATTTGAAATGTATGAAGATGATGGCATTAGCACTGGTTACGAGGCAGGGCAATTTGCAACGACGACATTTGAAGTCGCGTCATCGAGTGGAGAAATGGTAGTAAATATTCACCCCGCAAACGGTGATTTATCAGTTCTTCCAGCACAAAGAACATATACAGTTAAATTCAGAGGGGTTTGTTGCGATCCGCAAATCGTAGCAACTGTTAATGGAGAAGCTGTATCGGTGGAGACAAATTATGATGTGATGACGTCTACTTTATCAATCACGTTACCTGCTATGGCATTAACGAATGAAGTAGAAATTCGTATCACAGCAGCTCATTTATTCGATTATAAAATGGATTTAAATGAAAGAATTATTGAACTTGTTCAAAATGCAGCGATCACGATGGATGAAAAACAACAATTCCAATGGTGGGCATATGGCATTTTAAATGAAAATATTTCAATGGCAGAACGAATCATGCGCCTACTAGCAATGCCAGTAGATGAAGAAGTTCGCCGCGCTGTTTTAGCCCTTTTAACGAAAGCTATGATGTAATTATTTTTTAAAATTATAATAAATAAATATCGTATTATTTTACTTTTTAAAATGTACCTTGTAGGTAGACTTTTTTCATGTGTCTAGACTATGAGGTACATTTTATTTGATTTTGTTTTGCCTTATGTTTAATGGATAAGAGGTAGCTGATTTAATAAAAAAATTAAGAATACAATAAAATCAAACAAAACCAAGCTAATAAAAATCGCCAATCAGAAATTAGGATTGGTGATTTTTATTAGCTTCAAAAATTAAACGTTTTTAGATAGCCAAAATTAATGTGACGATAGGCGGGCATCGTTTTTAAAATTTCAAACGATCATGTGTGGACAAGGTATTTCGCTAATTAAATGTTAGACGCATAAATTCTGATTATTTGACAAAAAGCCAGATTAATAATAAGATTTTAGACGGAATTATTTGTTGCGTTTATTTAAAGGAACTTAACTAAAACACATCTTGAAAGGTGGTTTTTAATAGTGATTAATCAATCGTCAATTATTGTAAATAAAGAAAAGTATGATTCATACTTTGATAACTCATTAAAAAATACTGTGATTCATCATTTGAAAAGTATTTTTTTATTTGTCATAACATTAGGACTTGCATATCCATGGATACTTTGTATGAAATATGAGGCCAAAAATAAACACACGGTAGTGTGTGGAAAAAGATTGAAATTCATTGGAAATCCAAATGAATTAATTAAGCACTGGTTTTTCTGGTGGTTTTTAATTGTCATTACATTTGGTATTTATGGATTAGTTGTTAAAGTTAGATTTGAACAATGGGTTAGTGCAAACACTATTTTTGAAGAAGTTGCTACAACGTAATTTATCAAAAATTAGAAGGTGTATGAACGAGTTTTTCTAAGACATTGGGTAGTTTAAATGATTTAAAAATAGGTCTTAAGATTTAAACAAGTAGTTCACCTAGAGAAACTTATTATCATGACTATTCATGAGCTAACTAGATGTGAAAGAAAAGCCAATGATATATAATGAATAGTGAACTGTATAAAACACTAAAAA
>JBOFCV010000444.1:0-1672 GCA_051646305.1 Turicibacter sp. | reverse complement strand
AAAGTTAGAACGAAGAAAAAAGCAATCGCTGCGATTGTTGAAAAATTAAATGAGGATTTAATTGATCGCAGCCTTGGTGGAATTACAGTTCATCATATTAACTGTCCAGATGAAGGTAAAAAATTAGCTGATTATATTCAAGAAACATTAGGAATCGAACCGCTAATTCAATCAATTGGCCCAATCGTTGGAATGCATGTAGGTCCAGGAAGTATTGGGATTGCCTATTTTACAACAAAGAAATAATCAAATTTATTGGATCCTTCGGGATCCTTTTTTATATAGCTAAAAATGGAAATTATTGATGTTATCTTCAAATAACCATGTTATATTAAGGATAGATGAAGATAATCAATTTTTGATTAAGAAGTAAAAATTGATAAGGGGGGAAATTGTAATGTTTTTATTCACTTTAGTCATTATTGTATTAGCTATCGTTGGTTACTTGCTGATACCTTATTCACCAGTTAAAAATACATATTGGAAAGTTGTTGATCAACTAACAGATAATATGAATAAGGATAAGCGGTTTATTAAGGCAGAGGATTTATCTTCTTTACCAGAAGCTATTCAAAAGTATTTTATCAATAATGGATATGTAGGGATAGAATGTGCATCAGCCGTAAAGTTTGATTTCAAGAAGGTTGATTTTGCTACTGGTTTAAATAAACCTCAGCTCAAGATTGATTATGTGGCATATGATTTTGTTGGAAGATCTGCAAGATGGGCATTAATTGACTCTAAAATGTTTGGGATTCCATTTCAAGGGATAGATAGTTATCAGGATGGCAAAGGGGCAATGAAAGGTGTGATTGCAAAGCACTTTGAACTGTTTAATGAACAAGGTCATGATATGAATTTAGGTGCTTTGGTTACTTATTTATCGGAATGTTTAATGCATCCGAGTCTTGCCATTCAGGAGTGTATGTCCTATAAACAGCTAGATGAATATATAGTAGAGGCAACTATTAAAGATAAAGGAATCGAAGTGAGTGGAGTTTTTAACTTTAATGAGAAGTATGAAATGACGAACTTTACCGCAAAACGATTTGCTTCAGATACTAATTCCTATGAGAACTGGTCAGCAGTTACAGCTAATTATAAAAATATTAATGGGATTAATACGCCGACAAAACTACAAGCTATTTGGCATTATCCGAATAGAGATTTAGTGTATTTTGATAGTAACGAAATGAAAATCTCATATCATTAATTTATGATATAAATAATAATACGGGGAATGTAAAATGAAAAACACTAAAGTTTGTCCGAAGTGTTGCGGGAATGATATTGTAAAGATTGAAGGAAGTGTACAATTGTATGGTGGTGGAAATCATATTGATGTCAGTTGGGCTAGTTCAGTTCTTGTGAATCGATATTTATGTTGTAACTGTGGGTTCTTGGAAGAATGGATTGATACAAAAGAAGACATTGCAAAAGTTAAGAAAAAATATTCAGAATAATATAAAAAGAAGATAAGTTGTGGGTGGGTGTTAATGCCCACTAATAATGTCTAGAAGTTGCTCGTTTGCCTTGTCACGAAATTGACCATAATGTTGTCAGATAGATAACTTTATGAAAGGTAAAAAAATACCCATGAGATCATAAGTTTGCCGACTTATCTCATGGGTATTTTTCATTTTAAACACATGATTATTATAGATGATTTTAC
>JBOFCV010000438.1:0-3254 GCA_051646305.1 Turicibacter sp. | reverse complement strand
TGAGAAATTTGGACAGTTTGAGATAATTAAATTTTAAGAGAATGAAGGGATAGATAGAAAAAATTATATCTACTCCTTTTTTTGTAATAAAATCCAATTCTTCCGCATACAATGGAATTGAAGTCTTAAAAATTTTAATTCTTGGGAGGAATTGTATGTATTGCAAATCTTGTGGGCAACAGCTTCAGAGTGATGAGGCGGTTATGTGTTTGAATTGTGGTGTTAAAAAGGGGAATGGGAGCGACTATTGTGCAAGTTGTGGCGCACCTAAAAAAAGTCAGGATGCTGATTATTGTGTGAGTTGTGGATGCAGTTTGAAGTCTTCGATGTTTGGTAGTGTGAAAACCAAAGGGATTGCACTTATTTTATGGTTCTTCTTGGGGCTCTTTGGGGCGCATCAATTTTACGTGTGCAATAATAAATACGGATTTTTCTATCTTGCGTTGACGTTACTTGGATTTGTAACTTGTGGCGTGACGACTCTTATCGCAAGTGTTTGGGCGATTGTTGATTTGATTTATATTTTGACAGATAAATTTAAAGATGAAAATGGAAATCCATTAGTTGAATGGTGGGTTTAAGTCGCAGGCATTTTGGGGTGGTCAGACTTTGCGTCTATCTTTGTAGTCTTATCCTTATATATAGCGTAAATCTATCAAGTTTAGATGGTAGAAGTTTTTGCTGGTTATACAATGTTTTAAATTTTAAATGTTTAGGCTGTGGTATGACTCATGCGTTTTTAAATTTTATGCATTTTAATTTTACAGAGGCGATAACTCATAATGGATTTATTTTGATAATTGGGCCTATTGGCGTCGCTCTTGTATTAGAGGATGTTTTGAAATGTGGGATGAGGTTAGTAAATTCAAAGTTTGGAATAAATCGCAGTGTGATTGAAACCATGTTTTTCCTCATTAAATAGATTGTTATTAGTTAGAGATTATAGGTAGATAACCCATAGTCGCTAACTTTTTTTGTCGTTAACTAGTTAATAATCTTAACAATAAAATACAAATATTGTAATTTTAAAGTGCTATAGTTGAGCTATATGAATGAGTAAAGGAATGTGAGAGGTATGAAGTTTTTTGTGGCGATAGGAATGTGTATGGTAATACTTGCGGGATGTTATCAAATTGAATATATAGGTAACGCAACCGAGGGTGAAAAAATAATTGAGACAGTTGATGAGACCTATACGGAAGAGGAAATGAATGCGACGGTTGATGGCTTTTTTGCGACGTTTGATGATGAGGTGTGTGCAGATGAGTCTGATCATGAACAGTTTACGGGACCAGATGCTGTTTCAATGGCGCTAGAAAAATATGGTGTTGATGATGATATTGTGTATTTATATGATGCAGAACCTATTCATTATGGTGGTGGAATTGGTTATTATGTTGCTTTGAAGTCTATGTTGCTTGCAGCCGAGGGTGGGGATGGGATTGTGATGACTTTGTTTGTGAGTGATGATGGGCGGATTTATGAACAGTAGTCGTTTTTAAATTTTATGCTCAATCTGATAGAAAGGTGGTTATTTTTTGGGGTTTTCAAACATAGGATAGCAGTATCTTATTTTTAGGGTGGTGCAATTTATGGATGAAATTCATTATTCAATTAGGCAAATGAGTGATTATATTTCAAATCTTGAGTGTGAAATGAAGATAAATTTGAGGCTGATCGAAACGCATTATGGGACGCTTGAGAATTATATGATTGTTTTGAATTCACTTCAAATGAAACAAAAGGAAGCTTTTTATCATTTGAAATCTAATATTGAAATGTTACTTCCAGTTACGATTGATACGGTAGAATTTGAGATAGGTAAAGTATTTAAGAAGAGTAATATTGAGCGTGGGGATGAAAAATTTTATCAAAATACGATCGCTAAGATAGATGTGTTTGCTAAAGAAATTGAGCAGGGTGGTACAGTGGCAATTAATGCGATAGCAGAATTAGAAAAACTATTGATAAAAGAAATGACGAAAAGAATTAAAGAGGTTGAAAGTTTAAAACAAAAGTTGAATTTATTACATCAACAATTGTTTTACCACGTTGTTTAATGTTGGAAATGAAAAAGGAATTAGCTATCTTGGGCTAATTCCTTTTTCATTGGTTAGAATCGTACTGCAAAGCTTCTTTAGGGTTAAGAGAGTTAAACGCCGCTTTCACTCTTTTCTAGAAGATCTAGTTTTCGTTATTTGAAAACGTAGAACGCGTTGATGCACAGCACGTTTTCATCTAGGTTCAAGTGGCAACTCTCTAGTAAACTACAAAAAACATGAGCAGCAAAAAACGCTACTTCAGTTTTTCTTAAGTTTATACGAGAGTTAAACGCCGCTTTCACCCTTTGTTTTCATAAATTCTCCGCCGTATTCAACGCCTGTGGCGTGGCCAATTCCTTGATAGATTATGGTATTTTTTTTAGTGTCTTCAAGCGTCATTTCAACACTGGCAGTGATGGTTTCTTCAACGAGTGGAATCATCGTACCATCTTTAGGGCCATAACAGAGTACGAATTCGTTAGGGTTCGTTTTGGTTTTAAGGGTGAGTTTAAGATGTTTATGGGTGGTGACAAGTAAAATATCGTCATCATGAATATCTAAACTCATTTTTGAGCGATTTATGGTGGTGAATGGGTAAAATTGATTATCCACAGTTACCCCAATTAAAAACCCTTGAAATTCTTTGAGAATTGGGAAGGGAATCGTTGCAAGTGAACAGGTGACAGTTGCTCTATTATCTGTAAAACTATTGCTCTGAATCCATAGCCAAGAAGAGGGGAAGCTTTTCCCCCAGTTTTTTTCAATGTATAGCTTACCACCCGTAAAATCAATGGTGCGGTCATTTATTTTGAGATGGCCTTCATCGATTGTTCCATCAATTGCACATACTTGAGAATAACATTCCATAAAGGATAAGTGATTATAAAATCCCATGCTCCCGGGATTAAGTTTACTATCAGGCCATTTGGTGTGATGACCAAAATAAAGAACGCCAGATATAGATTCATCTTCGGTGTCTAAATTTAAAAATAATTTATTAAAGCTAAACTCATTAATGCCAACATTAATTTTAAGGTGACGAGGATTAGAGTAGAAATCATCCACTGAAAATCGATGATAGTGATACGTGTTATCGATTAAATTAACAACTTGAATAAAACTATGATGCTCATCATTTTGACTTCCTCGTGCAATACCTGGGATAAAAGCTAAAGCATATTTTGCACTCGAATCAACGATTTTAAAATACCA
>JBOFCV010000429.1:0-3085 GCA_051646305.1 Turicibacter sp. | reverse complement strand
TAGCTATCTTTTTTCTGATAGCGCTTTACATTCATATCTTAAGGCATAAGTAAATTTATATCAAGTGGAGCTATTAAAGTTAACATAATCGTACATATTCTAGTCAAATATATCCTAATCACCTATTTCATAGAAATTGATCGACGCTATAGTCATAAAGACCATACTTCTCTGCTAGTTGAGCATATATTATTGTGAGGAGGTGAATAAATGGATATCCAATCACAACTCACGTTAAATCCACAGATTCAACTAATTATTCCTATTCTCTTGATTCTCGTGCCAATGCTTAGAAGTAGTCCCAAAGTACCAAATTGGTTAATACAATGGATCATCCTAGCATTAGCATTAGGTGTTAGTTTTTTACAAAGTGGATTCAATGCCCATGCCTTATACAATGGATTTTTAGCTTCTATGGCCGTTACATATACAACCAGAGCCTTCGTAAATATAAGAGAAGAAAAGACATTTGCTCTTTTGAAAGATCAATGTCGTCTCTACGAAGAGATAATCAACGCCCATCCGACTCAGGATGTAAATACAGCTGATCCTAAATAATGTTACACTTATTAGTTCAAGTGAATTCGTAACACTCATTTATATCTGGTAGGTATAGAACCATAAACTTTAAAGGATTAACTAAAAACGTTTAACTAATTATCTGATTAACATAAATTATTCTATTAATAACCATCCCTAATTTTGTATTTTTCATATTCTATTGAAAGGGGTGATTAATATGGATATTATTTCTGAACTCACATATAATCCGCAAATACAAGCAATTATTCCTATTCTTCTAATCATTGCTTCAATGCTTAGAACGATTCCTAAACTACCAAAATGGTCCATTCAATGGCTAATTCTTATCTTCGCTTTATCATTTATCTTTTTGCAAAGTGGGATTAATGCACACACTATTTTCAATGGATTTATCGCTTCAATGATCACAACGTACATTACACGTGGATTTGTCAGCTGTATAGAAGAAAAGGAACTCTCACAACTAAGAAAACAAATATCCAACTTGACAGAGCAAAGTAGTTTCACCAATAAACAGGAAGAAAATAAAAAAGGATAATCCCAAGGATCAAAAAAACATCACATAAGGAGGGCTCTCTTTGCGCCTCCCTTTGTGATGTTTTTTATTTAAATGCATAAAATGATTAAAATCCCAGAAACTTTATTAGGTTATAACCGGATACTATTTAATCGAATCTTACGACACATAATTCTAGCGATGATAGCCAATATACAGAAACTATATTCAAAAAATGGTTTATGTACATCAAAAATAAACTATACAACAACCTCAAAACTTAATCATGAGGAGATAACCTGTTAGACCCTTTAAACTAGGAACGGTCACTTTCAGACCCAACCCGAATTAAAGGTATATGGTTATCAACAAACATTGGAAAGTGCAATTGAATCCATTGTGGTGACATTATTAATTCGGGTCCATACAAGACAAGATCATCATTGAATTCATAATCTAAAAAACTACTAAAAGTTGTGGCAACAACGATACGTTTCACCGTAGAATTCTGCCAATTAACACGTTCTAAACTACGCGTGTTCATGACAAAATCTGTTGGCCATTTTTCTAAATCAATTGTCATATTTTCTATAATAAAACAGCCGCACCCTTTTAAATGAATATAGCGATCAATGGTCTTGATATGGAACTGAGTTAAATAGTCTGTATCCTCACTTAAATGAATAACACCATAGTGCATAAATAAAGGTTTAATAATATATTCTATTTCAGCAAAACGATGTTCTTCTTCAAACAACTCATAACTGAATTTTTCTTTCGATGTGACAGTTTTATTTTCAATCAATGCTTTCATTGTAATAAAGGCATCAAATATCTCCTGTGTATTGGCAACACGTAAGGCTTGAAATAATTGTTTACCTTGTGAAACTTTAAGCATTAGATCCGTTGCCATAAATCCTATTCTTGACGATTCGCTTGTAAAAGGATATAAAGTCTGCATCAACAATGCTTCATTTTTTATTTTTGGAATTCGGTAAAGTTCGCGATAAATTTTTGCTATATGCTCTTCATTTAATTTAAGTTTTTCTATTTTCTGTAATTGATATGGCTTTTGCCAAATTAATTTTATATCTTTATTGGTTTCTAACAGTTTAGCCTCTTTATTAAACTGTGTTCTAAAACGAAAATTAGATTCCTCAAAGTATACTGGCATCGTTTGAGGAGACAAAATTATCTCTGAAAGATTAGCCTTTCCATCATTTATTTCATATAAATCTATTAGTTTATGTAATATTTGTTTTCTCATCAATCCTAAAACTTCCCCTCTGTAAACAAATCCCTATTATCATTTCATTCATTTACATTTTAGTACAGTTATCTAATTTTTTCCAAACAAATTCAATCAAAATGAATGAGATTATTAAAACTAACAAGAGTATCACCGTTATCTGACAAGATTCTAACAAACTAACTCACAAATCCCAATATAATCAAAAATAGTGTCAAAATATGGATGATGATAAAGATTTGATAATATTACGTTTTAAACATAATATTATCGCTATGAAATAGTCTCCGCATAACTATAGGTCAGTTATTTTATTTATCCTAGTCACTTTTAACGACATTTATAACTCCAAAATAATAAAATGAGGAGCTTTAAGGGGAATCCCCCCTATAGCTCCTCATTTTAGATTTTAACTATTTCTTTGCGATGATTAAAAATCGATGATTGGTTACATCAAGGTATCCATACGACTGAATATGTTCTTGAATCGCATACAATCGTTCTTTATACGCTGCAACCGAGAAATTTTCTACTTGCCGTGAGATAACCTTTAAATAATAAACAATAGCTCCTACATCATAAAAACGTGTTAACGTGATATCTTCTTTCGTTTCTACTATGTTAAATCCAACTGACTTTAGCTCGCTAACAGCTTTTTTTAATTTCCAATTTGAATATATACTTGGTGCTGATCCAAGCCATAAATTAAGTTCACAATCATTCAATCCTCCAATTTGTTGTGTAACAAATTGGCCATCTGGTTTTAGTAGACGATAAACTTCTAAACTATCGAATGA
>JBOFCV010000413.1:0-6161 GCA_051646305.1 Turicibacter sp. | reverse complement strand
TGAGAACATCTTCCCAAAAATCTAATACTAACTGCTTCATCTCCATTTAAATCCTCTTCCCATCCAGTTTAATCTCACTGGACTATTCCAATTTACTTAACTATACTATAAATCAAAATTATTTTCCATATTATTACATTTTAACTAACAAAAAATGGTAGAATATAATCACCTATCCTCTTGTGGGGGATGAGAAGTCTAAAAAGGAGGAATTAGGATGAAAAAATTTTGGATTGCTATTTTTATGTTAGCCGCTTTAACCATGTTTACAGGGTGTCAACAAATAACACATGGAACAGAATTAGTTTACGATGCATTATCCCAGAAAGAAGCGTATTTATTAAATCTGACTGGAAACAACGTCTTACTGTATCAACTTAACAATATCCCTGAAAATAAAGCATTCGAACTATTAATCACTTATGAAGTATACAAAAATGGGGAAAAGGTGAAAGAAGAAGTCATTGCTGGCATCGAACAAGATAACTTAAAAGAATTTAAAATTAAAGATACAACCCTTGGGCTTAATATTCAAGACGATCAAATAAGTACACTCATCGGTTATAATGGCAATTTTATTAGTGGTGACTTTAAGCTTGAGGAAGATTTAACAAAATACATGAAAACGCATTTCACTAACACGGCCAAATTAACACTTGGATCAGATATCTATCTCTACTATGCCACAACAGACTCTAGTATCTCGACAAATATTCCACTTGGTGTTTCAATGGATTCAACGATGACAAATAAATTGGTAAAGTCAAATAAAAACATTGTGCTCATCAAATTATCGTTTAATGAGCGTTAGTCCTGACTCAATTTATTAATAGAAAATGACTTTAAATGGGGGCCTTTATGAGAACATTAATTTTACTCGAACTAAAAAAATTTACACTTCAAAAAGTTAACTGGGTCGTGTTTGGGATTTTAATTACGCTATTAATTGGATTTATTGCGCCTAAAATACAACAAGATCGCAGCATGGGGATGTACCACCAACAAGCTTTAAGTACGAATTTAGAATCTTCTACTCAAAGCGTTTCATTTTTCAGAGAAGAACTGAAAAACTACCCTGGAAACCAAGCACTCATTTATCATATTGAAGACACAAACTTAGATATCGAAGCCTTAACACATATGGTTGAAGCGTATGAACAAAAAGATTGGAATACTTATTTAACCTATTCTATCCAACTCGATCAAACAGAATTAACTGCTACAAAAGCCGGGCGTCGTTCAGGTCCTGACATCTATGCACTTCAAGATAATATCGACTTATCTACCTTGTTACTTCAAAGGAACATTAAACCTATTTCCACCTCTACCTCAATGGAATCTGTTAATTTTTTAATTCTATTACTACAAAACAAATTAATATTACTCTTTTTATTTGTTGTTGTGTTAATGAGCAGCCATTTTATTTCAAGTGATTTTGAAAAAGAAACATATAAACTACTTTATACTCAACCCATTAGTAAATTCAAAATATTAGTTAGTAAATTTAGTGCTGCCTGTATCATTAATATGACATGGTTAATTACCTTAATTGGAGGGTCTAGTCTTATTTTAGGTTTGATGAATGGCTTCGGAGATTTAAATTATCCCACTAAATTGTATCAAAATGGCGAACTCGCCTATTCTACAGCAGGTCACTATATAGGTATTGGCTGGGTCATCTTCTTATTTTTAGTTTTAATTTGCATCCTTCTGACCTTTTTACTTTCAACGATCTGTCATCAAACCTTAACAACTTTGATTTGTTCAACTCTCATAATTTTCATGCCACTCTTACTCATAAAAAATGAAGCATTCTTACCCGTTGCTAAATACGTTCCTTTCACATTTGAAGAAGTAGGATCCATTCTTAGTGGGACTCATCCCTTAAAAACAATTGATTACAATACAGCGTGGATGCCGTTATCAATAACACTCATCCTATTATCTATCTTACTTATTCTTATTTTTCAAAAACGAAAATTAGCTTAACTTAATTAAGGGGGACTTTTTATGGACGTATTAAAAATAGATCAGGTATCAAAACATTTTGGAAAATTACACGTTTTAAAGGATATTAATTTAACCATTCAAGCTGCCGAAATTGTGACGCTAGTCGGGCCGAATGGCTCTGGAAAAACGACGCTGATGAAAGCTATTTCTAATCTAATGACAGTTGACTCGGGTACCATTCTAATCAATGGAATGAGTGCTAAAGATCAGAGAGAAGATTATGTCAAGCAATTGTCTTGCCTAATTGAAGCACCTGCTTTTTATGACATGCTAACGGGTTATCAGAACTTAAAATTAATTGGTCAGTTAAACCGAGCATCTAATCAAGAGATCGATGAGGTTTTAAGTTTTATTAATATTGGCCCTGCGATTCATCGAAAAGTTAAAGGTTATTCGCTTGGGATGAAGCAACGCCTTGCTCTTGGGATGGCTGTGATTCAAAATCCTAGCTTAATTATTCTGGATGAACCGACGAATGGACTCGATTTAACGGGTGTGATGGAATTTAGAAAAATGATTCGACGACTGGTTGCAGAAAAAAAAGTGAGTCTTTTAATTTCAACTCACATTGTTTCTGATATTGAATCTTTGAGTGACCGCCTTGTCTTTTTAAAAGAAGGAAAACTTTATGAGCTCGACAATATGGATGTGAATTTGAATCTTCGCCATGCCATTTTATCTTTTGGTGAAAAGATTCCTGACCTGAGTGTCCTAAATACCCATTTTTTAGTTGACCAACTAAATGAACAACAAGTAAAAGTCACCTTAAATCATGATGAGATCCCCCAATTTATTGAACTCTTACACACAAGCAACCTTCCTTATACTGATTTCTTGCTCCTTAATAAAGGATTTGAATCAGTCTATCAAGAATTTTATGACATCAAGGAGGGGGATTAAAATGTGGGCTCTCATCAGTCTAGAATTAAAAAAATTTATTAGCCAAAAGCATCATTGGTTTCTCCTTTTCATCTTTTGTTTCCTTTTAGGAAGTGACGTTTACTCCAAAATAAATTCGCAAATCCCCATCACTAAATTACTAGATAATCAGGTCGTGTATGAATCTTATAATCTAGCCGCTAAATCCTCAGAAATCCGCTCACAAATGAGTGAGTATCCCGACAATCAAGTTTTCCCACAAGTCATTGAATGGCTTGAAACAGACGTAAACTATAATTATGATATGATGCTCGCCCTTCTCAAAGAAGATTGGCCTTCCCTTTACTTAGAAGGTCGGATTGCATCGGATACCTTGCGATTAGAGCATTTAGAAGAAACCAAGTCCTTTAATGTCTGGTCTAATACAAAGCAAGAGTTACAAGATCGCATTGAGGAAAATACCATTTTACTACAACAAGATATTATCCCCATGGACACACAAACCTCGATGACGGGCTACAATTTCTTAATTCTATTGTTTAGCGGAACCTTTATCTATCTTATCTTCGCCCTATGCGTTTATTTTTCCTGTTCTATCCTGCCAAGCGAATTTGAAAAAGGCACTTACAAACTTCTTCTCACTCAACCTATTTCAAAAACGAAAATTTTATTTAGCAAACTCATCGCCGCCTTACTCATCAATTACACGTGGAGTCTAATAATAATTGGAACCAGCTTAATTTATGTCAGTACCAAATGTGGCATGGGCGATCCGAGGTATCCAATCAAGCTTTTGGTTAACGGTACCCAAACCTACACATCTATCCAAACCTTTGTATCCTTATTAATCTTATTTATCTTCTTATTTGTCACAGTGATGACCGTGTTAACCATTTCAATCTCCATTTTAATTAAAAACTCAACCTTTACATTAGTCATCACCGGTGCAATCATTGTAATTTTCACAACTTTACCGCTTCAAGGTATCTTAACAGGGATCGCGCATTTTAATCCCTTTACCTATCTAATGAGCGTTGACACTTTAAAAGGCAATCTGGCTTACTTTTTAAATAACAACCAGTTAAATTTCACTTATGGTATATTTTCACTACTTACCTTCATCATCTTGTTACTCATCACAAGCACCCTCGCATTTAAACACCAACAACAAAAAAACTAACATAAAAAAAGAGTGACACCTCCGGTTGGAGGGTCACTCTTTTTTTATGCTAAGGTTTTAATATCTTCCACTAACATCTCAACATATTCCTCTTTTGTTGCCCAACTTGTACAAATTCGAACGGCAGTATGATTTTCATCAATCGTAGCCCATGTTGTAAATGAATATTTTTCAGACAATTTTGCGAGTACTTGGTTAGATAAAATCGGAAACTGTTGATTCGTATAAGAATCATACATGAATTCAATCCCTTTTTCCATCAAAGCTTCACGTATTTTTATCGCTAACTTCACTGCATGTTCTGATATCTCAAAATATAAATGATCTTCAAATAACGTTTCAAATTGAATCCCAAGTAATCTCCCTTTCGCAAGCAGAGCACCTCTTTGTTTAATTAAATAACGGAAATCACTTTTAAAAGCGTCATTTGTTATCACTACTGCTTCTCCAAATAAAGCCCCTACTTTTGTTCCACCAATATAAAATACATCACATAGCCTTGCCAAATCACACATAAATAAATCATTATTTGGTGCTGCGATTCCATATCCTAAACGAGCACCATCAACAAACAAGGGTAAGTTAAGTTGTTTACACATCTCACTTAATTCTGTTAATTGTGCTAACGTATAAGTTGTCCCATTTTCAGTTGGATGTGAAATATAAACCATCCCAGGCTGCACCGTATGATAGGATCCAGAATTTTGATGATGTTCCTCATATACCGCTTTAACTTGTGCCGCTGTTAGTTTTCCATCTGTACTTTCAACTGTTAACACTTTGTGACCAGTTGCTTCAATGGCTCCCGTTTCATGGGTGTTAATATGCCCAGTCACTGCACTAATAACCCCTTGATGAGGTCTTAGCATCGAAGAAATAACCGTTAAATTTGTTTGCGTCCCACCCACAAAGAAATGAACATCAGCTTGTTGACTTTCACATAAGTCTCTTATAAGTTGACGGGCACGATCACAATACGCATCATTTCCATATCCAGGCGTCTGTTCATCATTTGTTGCCACTAGTTTTTCTAAAATTAAAGGATGTGCTCCTTCAGCATAATCACTTTCAAATCTAATCATGTTGTCCCTCCAAAAAATATCTCTTCATTCTTGATTCCAAAATAGTACATCCTAAATTTTATCATAAAAAGAGAGTTAGAGGTGGTTTTAAAAGATTTTATCTACGCTATCTTATCTCCTATCAACATTTAATTTAAAAATTTTTAAATTTTAATTTTCATCAATTGAATCTTTTCTTGCAAGCTAAACTTCACACTAACTAGCCTTTATCCTTTTGTATTTGCTAATTGCTCTTGATACAGTTTAACCACCTCAAGATCTTTCAAACAACTTTCACCATCTTTTAAATCAATATAGAGTAAGGCAGATACATGTCCTGCTTTTTCACTGATACGCGTGGTTACACGATAATGATCTTCCAATTTTTTAACATCCATTTTATATATTAAATCAAGATGGGTGATTTCTCCATTCAACTTCACATTCACTGATTCCGGCTCAAAAGCTAACGTTACCTTTTTTTCTGTACGCCCCTCAGAGATATTACCGTATTTCGTGAACGTGTAAGTCGCTTGGTCGTAATCAAATCGGTTACTAATTTTTAATTGTTCCAAAATATAAGACCCTTGTTCCTTTAACATGACAAATTCATCTTCTTCATAAAAATGATACTTACCTACATAATCTAACGTATACACTCGTGTTTCTTCATTCACCACTATCACCCTCCATTAAACGTATTCTATCTGATTTTTTAAATTTCTGCGCTGATTCCACCTTTATTTTCATCATTTCAGAAGGGGTTTACCCTTGTTAATACGCTACCTAAAACATAGGAAATATTTCAGTCTTTTTATATATAAGTCCTATGGCATTTATAAAAATTTTTAATAGGACTATAGGATACCGTCGTATCAAGGCATTTAAGGTTCTAGTGTTGCTACTTTAAATGGGAAATACGTATCACTCTGTCTATAGTATTTCCCTGGCTAATTCGTTTATTCGCCAATTCCACCGCTTTTACACCACCGCTTTTAAAATAAAAAATTATGCAAAAAAAAGATTAACCC